>CBCTTO010000013.1:0-40086 GCA_965149855.1 uncultured Collinsella sp. | reverse complement strand
CTGCCAATTCCGCCACTCGGGCACGTAATGCGTGAGTTAGTTTATCACAGCTTTCTACCGATTAGTCCGAAAATGGAACTTCGAGCATTTCGATGAGTTCGACCGTGCGTAGCATCTCGCGCTGACGGCATCCGCGACCGTCGACCGAAGCCTCACCCATCTGGTTATCGTAAGGGTCCTCGCGCATGCCGTCGAAAGAGGGCTCAAACTCTGCCTGGAATCGATTGTTGGCCACCATGCGCCATGGGTCGAGATTGCCAAAGTAGTGACGGCGGCGCCACTCCTCCCCCATCCTGCGAGCAGAAGATCCAAATGACACGTCGGCGTTGAGCCAACCGGTCTGCGGCGTATAGAACTCTGCCCAGTCGTGCGACCCCACCGAATCGGGCGCAACGTAGAGGCCGCTCTGCCAACGGGCAGGCACGCCCGCGATACGGCACATGGTGATAAACGTGAGCGCCATAACGCCGCAATCGCCGCGGAGCGAATGCGCGCAGTCATCGGCAATAGATCCCAAAAGCAAGTACGGCGGCTGATAGCGATAGTCGATATACTGCGTCAGGTAATCATAGATAGCACGGGCGCGATCGAGCGGATCCTCGAGTCCGCCAACAACGCTGGCCGTCAGCTGCTGCAGATACGGCGTAAATGCAATGTGCGGACGGTCCTCGGAAATATCCTCGGGCAGAGGCGCGTCCATACGCGGATGAACCGGAAGTGTGCCACCGTAGACATCACAATAAGCAGCATCGATGTGATAACGATAAGTCACCGAGAATGAGCGCTCACTCGAAGAAGACCACGAGGCGGTACGCGCCGAAGCGTTCGCGGGAGCAACAGCACCCTCCGGCGTCATGTCGAGAATCTCGACCTGAGACTGTTGGCGGCAGGTGGCGGCTACGGGAAGCCAAGCGCGAACGGTCTCCCCCTCTAGAGCGCCGGGGACAGACAAGGACGCCTTAAGCGTAATAACGCGAGTCAATCCGTTTTGCGACTCCATCTCCTTGAGCATCTCGTTGCGCAGTGCTATTCCGTCCGTAGAATCGGGACGCATGCCGGGGACCTCTTTGGGATATACGCGAAGCGAATCGAGGAAGTTGTCGAGAACGAACAGCTCACCATCGATAAAGCGCCAGTCAATACGCTTACGGTCAATCAGATCGTTAAACTGCTCCTCGGTAAACTCAGGCCACTCCTCGCGAATCATCGCAATAGCCCGATCGCGCGACACCGAAAAATGAAGCGGCGTCTCAAGCATGCGATACCGCTCGGCACGAACGCAGGCAGCAAGCGAGGGATCGGGATTCTGCCCCAAAAGACGATCACAAGCCGCAACAGCCTGCGTCAAATATCCGGCATCCTTGAGACGAAGAATCTCGGGCGGCAGTCCAATATCGAGATGACGGAAATCATCACAGCAAACATCAACAGAGCAACCAACAGGACCCTCGTCAATGACCTTCCCATCCGAAGGCAGCACATTAATAACAGCCATACCAAACTCCAAGTCATTAGAACTCTTGAAGCCCATTGTAGCGAGATAAAAAAGAAAGCCCCAATAAAGGAACCCTCAACACCGATAAACGGTACCTCTAAAAATGAATTCAGCCCAGTAACCCTGTAGCGAGTTAACGAAGGAGGCCCCGTTCACCCGAAGCTTTTCCCATTGCGCGACTTCTGGCGAAGCCAGTAGCCATCTTAATTCAGACTCGTAACCCTGCGGCGTTAAACGAAGGAAGCCCCGTCCCCCGGAACTGTTTCCTTGGCGCGACTTCTGGCGAAGTCAGGTGAGCGTAAAGGAAACAGTGTAGGGGGACGGGGCTTCCGACGGGAAGTTTAGCGACGCTTACGCCTTGTTGACGGAGCCAAACTCCTCCATGAGCTCCTTGGTGCGGGCAACGATGTTGTCGCGACCAGGCTTGAGGAGCTTGCGGGGGTCAAAGCCCTTGCCCTGCTGATCCTTGCCAGCCTCGATGTACTCGCGAACGCCCTTGGCAAAGACGAGCTGCAGATCGGTGTTGACGTTGATCTTGGAGATACCCAGGGAGATGGCCTTCTTGATCTGATCCTCGGGGATGCCGGTGCCACCGTGCAGGACGAGGGGCAGGTCGCCGGTCTGAGCCTTGATCTCGCCCAGGCGCTCGAAGGAAAGGCCAGCCCAGTCGGCAGGGTACACGCCGTGGATGTTGCCGATACCGCAGGCGAGGAAGTCGACGCCCAGGTCAGCAATCTGCTTGCACTCAGCAGGATCAGCGAGCTCGCCGCTGGAGGTCACGCCGTCCTCGGTGCCGCCGATGCCGCCGACCTCGGCCTCGATGGACATGCCCTTGGAGTGGGCAAGCTCAACGAGCTCCTTGGTGCGGTCGAGGTTAAGCTGGAAGGTCTCCTCGTGAGAGCCGTCATACATGATGGACGTGAAGCCGGCCTCGATGCACTTGAAGCAGTCCTCGTAAGAACCGTGATCGAGGTGAAGGGCGACGGGAACGGTAACGCCCGTGGCCTCGACGGCAGCCTTGACCATGTCGGCGCAGACCTTGAAACCGCCCATCCACTTAGCGGCACCAGCGGTGCACTGAAGGATCAGCGGAGACTTGGCCTCCTCGGCGGCCTGGAGAATAGCCAGGGTCCACTCGAGGTTGTTGGTGTTGAAGGCACCGAGACCGTACTTGCCGGCCTCGGCCTTCTTGAGCATGTCTGCTGCGTTGACGAGCATAAAAGAAACCTCCTGTAAGGTTGCTCCGATAACGCCTGAGATTTTACCACGACATACCCGAGCATAAACGTTCGTTTGCTCACGAATACCATCCGATTGGACAAATTTTGACCGTTTGCCCCACAGAATCGACCCACTGGGGAAAATAGCTTGACGATTGAGTGGTCTTCGTGGTTCGAAAGACGGCTTCGAGCCTACATCTGCATAAACGGGTTCTGCATAAGTTCGCGCGCCATCGTGGTCGAACCGCCATGGCCCGTCAAGCAAACGGTATCGGGCGGAAGCGTCTTGGCAAGTTTGGAAAGCGAGCGCATAATCGCCGCCTCGTCACCGCCGGAAAGATCGGTACGACCGTGGCTGCCCGGGAAAAGCGTGTCGCCCACAAAGGCGATGTTCCCCTGCTCGGTCGCGGCGAACAGGACAATGCCGCCCGGCGTATGCCCCGGCGTCTCGATCACCTGCAGGCAGACGTCGCCCACCTCGATTGTATCGCCCTCGGCAAGCAAGCGCGTCGGCTCACCCGGATCGGGCGTCTCGATGTCCCACATGGCGCGCTGCTCCTCGATATTTGCGCGAGGTACCGTCACGTCCTTAGCGCACAACTCATATAGTGCGCCGTCGCCAACGACAGCTCGAACCCCGGCAACCCCGCCAACATGGTCGGCATGACCGTGCGTGCAGACAGAGCCGAGTACGCGCACCTCGGGATGCGCGGTGTGGATATGCTCCACAAGACGCTCGCCCTCCCACGCCGGATCGACGATTAAGCACTCGTCATTCGAAATCACGGCGTAGCTGTTGGTCTGAATCGGGCCGTTGACGAGCGCCTCAATCGAAGCCGCGCCTCGGGGTGTCAGGTCCAAAGTCATATCGCCCATGCGCATACCCTCCTTCTAAAATACGTTCGAGGCACCAAACGATGCCTCGAACGTAACCAATATCTATGATGCTGAGAGGCTCTCGCACCTACACACGGCGCTTGAGTTGCGCTCCGCCCTCGCCGGGCATAAGACGGCGAGCGTCGTAGACCGAATCGACACTGCTGATGGAAGCCAGCAGCGGATCCAGGCCGCTCGCATCCGAAATTTCGACCATAAAGCGCAGGGTTGCAATACCCTCGCGGTTGGTCGACGTGGCGGCGGAAAGGATATTGCCGCCCGCATCGCCAATGGCAATGGTGACATCCTTGAGCAGGCCCATGCGGTCCAGGCACTCGACCACGATCTCGACCTGGAAGAGGGTATCGGCAGCGCCGTCCCACTCTACGTCAATCATGCGCTCGGGGTGCTCCATGAGGCCCTTGACGTTGGGGCAGTTGGCGCGATGCACCGAAACGCCACGACCACGCGTGATGAAGCCGACGATGTCGTCGCCCGTCACGGGGTTGCAGCAATGAGCCAGACGGACCAGCAGGCCGCTGTTGCTCTCGCCCTTGACGATAATGCCGTTACTTGCGCTCTTGCCACGCTTTTGCGGCTTGCGGTTGGAGCCGCGGGCCGGCTGTTTCACGACCTCGGCGATAGCCTCGGCCTTGGTGAGCTGTTCCTCGGGCTTGGGGTCCAAGATTTGCTCGACCTTATTGCCCACAGCGCGCGGGGCAACCTTGCCGGCGCCGACGGCGGCAAACAGGTCCTCGAGCTGCTTGAAGTTAAACTGCTCCGCCACGGCGTTGAGCGCACGCGTCGAACGCGGCGTAGAAATGCCATAGCCACGCTTACGCAGGTCCTTGGCCAGCATATCGCGACCAGCAGCAGCGTCGTCGTCCTTGGTCGCAGCGGCAAAATAGCGGCGGATCTTTGACTTGGCGGAAGGTGTCTTAACGATCTTGAGCCAATCACGCGACGGCTTGGAACTCTTGTTGGTCAGGATCTCGACACGGTCACCCGTCTTAATCTCGTGCGTGAGCGGAGCCACCGCACCGTTGATTTTGGCGCCGACGCAATGGTTTCCCACCTCGGTGTGAACGGCATAGGCAAAGTCGAGCGGCGTGGATCCGGCACGAAGCGCCATGACCTCGCCTTTGGGCGTGAAGACAAAGATCTCCTGATCGAACAGATCGACCTTCAGCGAGTGCAGGTATTCCTTGGCATCGGTGATCTCGTCGGAAGCCGCCCAATCGAGCGAATGCTTGAGCCAGTTGATCTGGTCGTCCAAACGTTGAGCGTCATTGGTCTTGGAAGCAGACGATCCGCCCGACTTCTTGTATAGCCAGTGGGCGGCAATGCCGTACTCGGCCTGCTCATGCATCTCGTAGGTTCGAATCTGAATCTCGAGCGGACGAGCCGTGGGGCCGATGACCGTCGTGTGGAGCGACTGGTAGTTATTGACCTTGGGCATGGCGATATAGTCTTTAAAGCGACCGGGCATGGGGTGCCACAGCGTATGCACCGCGCCGAGCGTGGAGTAGCAATCGCGCACCGAATGCGTGATGACACGCAGTGCCACCAGGTCGTAGATCTCGGAGAATTCCTTGCCCTTGCGCTTCATCTTTTGGTAGATGGACCAATAGTGCTTGGAACGGCCGTTAATCTGGAAGTCCTCCAGGCCAATGCGGTTGAGTTCGTCGGTGAGTGTCTTGATGGTCTCGGCCAGATAGCGCTCACGGACCTCGCGCGACTCCGCCACCATGCGCGCGATGCGCTGGTAGGCGTCGGGTTCAAGGTAGAAGAAGGACAGGTCCTCGAGCTCCCATTTAATGGAGCTCATGCCCAGACGGTCGGCCAGGGGCGCATACACGTCCATGGTCTCGCGAGCCTTAAACAGGCGACGATCCTCGCGCAGGGCTGCCAGCGTTCGCATGTTGTGCAGACGGTCGGCAAGTTTAACGATGATGACGCGAATGTCCTTGGACATGGCAAGGAACATCTTGCGCAGCGTGAGCGCCTGCTTCTCGTCCATGCTGTCGACTTCGATGTTGGTGAGCTTGGTCACGCCATCGACGAGCTCGGCCACCGTATCGCCAAACAGGCCGGAAACATCGGCGAGCGAGGTCTCGGTATCCTCGACGGTATCGTGCAGCAGCGCGGCGCACACCACATCGCAGTCCATCTTGAGATCGGCCAAAATGATGGCAACCTCGACGGGATGGTTAATGTACATCTCGCCCGAGCGGCGCTTTTGGTTGCAGTGCTTCTCGGCGGCAAAGCAGTAGGCTTGCTCCACCTTAGAAAAGTCGTCCTCATTCATATATTTGAGGCACAGGCGCTCCAGCTTGTCGTAGCTGTCCGCCATAATCTCGGGCGGCAGCTCATCGGCATGCTTATAGTGCTCCATCTCCGAAAACGGCTGGAGGGTGGAATCATGGGCGGTACGGGCTGCGGCATCCATCGAGGTCCCCTTCCCCTAGGCCCGCGGTACGATCGGGCGGTTAACTTTGGCTAGCATATCAGAAGCGCACGAATCGAGCGCCCAGCTCCGGAAAGCCGAAAACTCCATGCGCGAGCGCAAGCCCTCCAAATAGCGAATTGACCTACTCAATTGCACGCGGCCGGGGTTTTCGGCCATCGCGATGCGACGGGTGTCGTCAAACCCCGAAACGCGACAAAAACCAAGCTCTTCGAAGATTCCCAGGCCGCTTTCCACCGAACGCTCGTCGACCGGCGTGCGAGCATCGATGGCAAGGCACATCTGCGCGATGTCGATATCGCTCGCGCTAAAGGAATCGTCCCCGGTTTTGCCGCGGTTGGAGCGCCACATGGTCTGCAGTGCGCGATAGAGCGTGACGAGCTCGTCGCGCTCGGGCGCATAGCAGTCGAGCAGGCGCTCGTTAATGCGGGCGTCGCGCGACGAATAGAGCAGATGGATCACGGCGGGCTGGCCATCGCGACCGGCGCGGCCGCTCATCTGGTTAAACTCAATGCCGCCAAACGGCATGTGATAGAGCACGACATGGCGGATATCGGGCAGGTTGACGCCCTCGCCAAAGGCAGATGTCGAGACGATGCAGCTGAGGCTGCCGTCTCGGAAAGCTTCCTCCACGCGACGGCGATCGGAACGCGCAAGCCCCGCGTTATAGAACGCGATATGGGTTGCGCAATCGGGCACACGCTTGCGCAACGTCTTGGCGAGCGCCACGGACTGGTCGCGCGAATTGACGTAGATGACGGTCTTTTCCCCCGTCGCCACAATCGACACCAAACGGTTCTCGCGACTTGCAAGATCACGGTCGTCCTCGAGCTGCAGGTTCTCGCGCACCGTCTCGTCGACCACCGTGCGAGTGATCGGCAGCATGCGGGCAAGCTCGGCCACGACCGGAGCCGTCGCGGTGGCCGTCGCAGCCATAACGACCGGGTCGCCCAGGGCTTTGAGGATATCGGGCATGTCGAGATAGGCGCTGCGGTCGCCGCCCTTGGCAAGACCGGCATGATGCGCCTCATCGATAACGACAAAGCCGATGCGGCCCGAACGCGCGAAGCGGTCACGGTGGATAGATAGGAACTCGGGCGTCGTGAGCACGATACCGGTGCGGCCCGAAGCTAGGCCGGCGAACACGTCATCGCGTGCGGCCTCCACGGTCTCGCCGGTCAGCACGCCAACGCCAATGCCAAGCGATGCCATCGTCGACGAGAGGTGATAGGCCTGGTCGGCAACAAGCGCACGCAGCGGATAGACAAAGATGCTCGCACGTCCGCGAAGCACCGCCTCACGCGCGGCATGCACATGGAAGATGAGCGACTTGCCGCGGCCCGTTCCCATAACCGCCAAGACACTCTGGTGATCGGCCAAGGCGTCGAGCGCCTCAACCTGCGCGCGGTGCGGCTGGTTCGATTCGATAAAGCTATGGATAAGCGAGCGCGTGAGCTCGGTATAGGAAAGCTGGGCGAGCGTCTCGCGCTTGCGCGACTCCAAGCGCAGGCCGGAATCCGCCGGCTGCACGCCACGACGAAGCTCGCATGCCGGATCGTCGACGCTGGGCAGCGTGGTATCGCGGACCAGAACATCCTTGACCATGAGCTTGGGCTTCACACGACCCTGCCAATGCTCGGCAACGGCCTCGAACACCAAGTCGACAGCGCTATCGCAGTTGATGAGCTTATCGATTTGCGGCACGCGGAACATAATGGCCGGCACACTCGCGGCGCCATCGGTCGCCACAAAGCGCATGTGCTCGCCGGTCTTACCCACCACGGCGCGATCACACATCGTCACGCCCTCGGCAGCCAGCAGCGGCACCTTATTACCCTGGCCAAACGGCTCAAGGCGGGAAATCTGCTCGATGGTCTCGATATTCAATTCGGAAAGGTCGACCGTGGCGGCAACCTCGTCGGTGTCCTCAAAGTCCTCGGCGGGAAGCTCGGACAACACGGCGGAAAGGCGACGGCGGAACTCGTCGAGCTTGGATGCCTCGATAGTCACACCCACCGCACCGGCATGTCCGCCGCGACGAATCATCAGGTCGGAACAGCGCTCGATGGCGTCAAACAGGTTAACTTTGCCCACCGAGCGACCAGAGCCGCGCGCGATACCGTCCTCGATCGAGAACAGCAGCGCCGGCACGTGGTAGCGGTTGGTCAGACGGCTTGCCACGATGCCCTTGACGCCCTCGTGCCAGCCTTCGCCGCCCACGACGATCGCGCGTCCGCCGTCATAGGTCTCCTCGACCTTTGCCATGGCATCGCGCGTGAGCTCCGCCTCGATCTCACGGCGCTGGCGATTGATTTCCTCGAGCTCAGCCGCCAGTGCGCTTGCTTCGATGGGATCGCGGGCAAGCAGCAGGTCGAGCGCCAGCTTGGGATCGGCCATGCGACCGGCAGCGTTTAAGCGGGGAATGAGCGAGAATGACAGGCCATCCGCCGTAATGCTCGAAAGGTCCGCCTTGGCGAGCGCGGCAAGCGCGATATAGCCGGGGCGAGCGGTTACGCGCATCTGCTGGATGCCCTCGGCAACCAGCGCGCGGTTCTCGGGCGTGAGCGGCATCATGTCGGACACGGTGCCCAGCGCCGCGACCTCGATTAGCGAACGCCAATACGACGGCTTGCCCAGGCGCTCACCCAGGACTTGCACCAGCTTGAGCGCCACACCAGCACCGGCAAGCTCACGCGAGGGGCCCTCGTCCTCGAGCTTGGGGTCAGTCAGGGGCACACCCTGCGGCACCTGGTCGGAGGGCTCGTGATGGTCCGTGACCACCAAATCGATCCCCAGGCTCTCCAGATAGGAAACCTCTTCCTTGGCGGCAATGCCGTTATCGACGGTTACGATCAGCTGGGGGCGAGCGAGCTCGTTAACGCGGTCGAGCGCCGCGCGCGAAAGACCGTAGCCCTCATCAAAGCGATGCGGAATAAACGGCGTGACATCGGCGCCAAACGTGCGCAGCGCCTCGGTCAACAGGCAGGTCGACGTAATACCGTCAACGTCAAAATCGCCAAAGACTGCAATGTGCTCGTGGTTGCGAATAGCACGCTCGACGCGGTCGGCAACGACCGACATGCCCGGGATAATGAGTGGGTCGGCCCAGTCGCGATCGAGCGAAGGCGTCAAAAACAATTGGCCCTCTTTGATGGAGCCAATGCCGTGCGCGACCATAATGCGCGCCACCAGCCCGGGAATGCCCAGACCAGCCGAAAGCTCCTTTTCGAGCTCGGGGTTTTGCTGAGCGACCGCCCAGCGATGCGTCGTCTTAAGCGATGACATAGGCACCCACCCCCGATAGGGGCAGGTCGCCGCGATACCTCTCACGGTTCATAGCGATGAGTCCTCTGTGTATGCCCACTTCGGCAGGCAGATCTGTTGAACGGATTTATTATACCGTGCGGCGCGGACGCAAATCGCCGCAGCACGCCGCGGTTTCGGTAAACGATGCCGGTAATAGCCTCGAAATAATCGAGCGTTTCTGACGCACGGACACATGTGAGCGTCTAGCATATCCAGTCAAAACGGATTCACGAGCAAAGGGAGTCACAAGAGCATATGAAACAATGGGTTGGACTGGGCAAGTTTCTCGCGGGGCACATGCAAATCATCGTTCCGATTTGCGTGGCGCTCGGCGTGCTCTTTCCCCAACAAATCGGCGTGCTCAAGCCCATCGTTCCCACCTTGTTTGCCTTTATGACGTTCCAAGGTGCGCTCAGCAACACCTTTCACCAGGTAGCCGAGGTGTTCCACCGTCCGCTGCACCTGATTCTGGCGTTGTTCGTCTCGGCGGCGCTTATTCCCATCGCGGCCTATGCCATGGGATCGTTGTTCTTTGGTTCCAACCCCAACCTTGTCTGCGGCATCGTGCTCGAATACAGTGTGCCCGTGGCAGTCACCGCTTTTATGTGGATCAGCATGTTCGGCGGCAACGGCCCGCTCGCGCTCACCATCATCCTGACGTCCTCGGTCATCTCCCCTGTGACGATTCCGCTTACGCTCAAGCTCCTGCTGGGCGCCACCGTCTCGATCGACATGCCGAGCATGATGCAGAACATAGCCTTTATGATCGCCATCCCCGCCGTGCTCGGCATCGTGATCAACGAGCTCACGCACGGCTGGGGACACGAGAAACTCTCCCCCGCGCTCTCGCCCGCCTGCAAATTTATGATGATGGGCGTCATCGCGTCCAACTCCACCGCCATGAGCGAGTACGTGCTACACATGAACGCGGTGCGCCTGGAAGTCGCCCTCTTTATTCTGGTGTTCGCCATCAGCGGTTTTGTCGTGGGCATTCTGGTCGCCCGCGCGCTGCATCTGCCATATAGCGAAACGACCACCATGTGCTTTACCTGCGGCATGCGCAATATCTCTTCGGGCGCCGTCATCGCCACGCAATACTTTCCGGGCGAAGTTGTGTTTCCCGTCATGTGTGGAACGTTGTTTCAGCAGGTGCTCGCCTCGCTTATCGGGCACTTCTTTGAGCGTCTGACCGGCGAGGAGCGCGCCGCCCAGCGCAAGCGCGTCGAGGCCGGCCGCGATGCAATGGCGCGCTAAACCGTCCGCAGTGTGCGGGCGCTCACTTTACGATGTGAGCGCCTCCAGATGTGCGCGGAGTCGCTCCGCATCGACATCGAGCGTGGTCTCAGCATTGACCTGAGCCAGCCGATACCCGACAAAGTAGGGTGAAACCACCCAACGTGGAAGCGCCTTGGCAATGGTCCGGCCGCTCATGTGATAGAAGAACAGGTTGTACGACTCTGCACGACCGCCATGGTGCTCGTGCAAGATATAGCGCAGAGCTACCTGGATTGCGTCGGCGAAGAGATCCGCCTCGGCTTGGTCTCTCGTGTCATCGCTGGCGGCGATTCCCTGCGGGGCTGAAACGTTAATCTCAAAGAACCCCATGATCGGTTCGGTTGAGATGTTGACCGCGATTCTCCCCTGTCGCCAGACATTGATGCCTTCGAAATTGGCAGAAGTCAGCGAAGCATAGCCGTCTTCCTGCTCCAAACCCACAATCTGCATGTGCGGATGGACGAGGCTGCCGCCCGAAAGCGGGCCTTTGTTCTTGTACATGAGCACACTGCGGTACTGTTGGGAATCGATCATCTGCTGCCAACAGCCCAGGGCAAACCGCATCACATGATGCAGCTCATCCGGTTCATAGGTCACCAGGTCGGCGTCGTGATTGGCAGACTCGATCAATACGGTCTGACGTGTGGCCCGCAATGTCTTGAACTTATTCTCGAGCCAGATGCAGTCACCATCGCGCTGGATGATGTTGGCAAGCCCCTCCGTGTCGCAAAAGGGGCACGCGGTGCCAGGGCGACGATTATCGTCGGGCTTACCGCTCGCCTGCTGAACGTCAAATACCAGCGCCACGGGTTATACCTCCAGCGGCACGATCTTGGTGCCATGGAGCTCGGAGACGCCTAGCGCCGCCGCGACCGCGTCGCGATTTGCCGTAGTGATGCCGCCGCCGGGAAGGATGGTCAAACGATCGCCCGCATACTCGATTAAACGAGCCAGGTGATCGAAATTATCCTCGATCGACGTACCGGCAGCGCCGCCATGCGTGAGGATGCGTGTGATGCCGCAGTCGGCGAGTATGTCAATCGCGTCGAGCTGAGCCTCGGGCGAGAGCTGGTCAAATGCCATGTGGAAGGTAATGTCGATGGGCTCACGCTTACATTCCTCGGTCGCGCAGCCCGCGGCCATCACGAGGGCGCCAAGCGTAAGTTCGTCGAGCGCCCATCCGCCAGCGCAGGGCTTGCAGCAGCCAAAGACCAAGCCGTCAACGCCGGCGCTCACGGCAAGGCCCAGGTCCATCTCCATCATACGCAGCTCGTCCTGGTTGTAGTGAAAGTCGCCGCCACGCGGGCGAATCATGCACATCACCCGTGCATCGTGCTCGTGGGCATAGTTGGTCGTAGCGCTGATAACGCCGGCCGAAGGCGTGGTGCCACCAACGGCAAGGTTGTCGCACAGCTCGATACGCCTTGCACCGGCATCGATAGCCGCCGGCACCCGCTCAAAGTTCTCGGCACAAAACTCGTACAGCATAGATAGACCCCCAAAGACAGCAGATGTTTTCCGACGGGCATTGTCACACATCCCCATGAAGTTGCGGTGGAATAGGGACTGTTTTGGCCTCTGAGGCTCCCATCTAGTCCCTATTCCACCGCAACATAAAGGGGGCAGAACCAAAGTAACGCCGCAGGCAGAGGACCGACAGCGAGCGGGCGCCAGAGCGAACAAATTGGCATGAAAAGAGGGCGGCATAGACCTTCTGGTCATGCCGCCCTCTTTGAATGACAAGTTGTCGCTCTGGCGCCCGCGCAGCGTCGACTGGTCCGCCGTTCGGTAGAACGGCGGAACCGCCTAACCGCCCAGATAGGCCTTACGCACGTTATCGTCGTGCAGGAGTTCTTGGCCCGTGCCGGTCATGGTGATCTTGCCGGTCTCGAGCACGTAGCCGCGCGTGGCGATGGAAAGAGCCATCTGTGCGTTTTGCTCGACCAGAAGCACCGTGGTGCCGGCCTTGTGCAGGTCCTCGACAATCTGGAAGATCTGCTCAATCAGAATCGGCGCCAGACCCATGGAAGGCTCGTCGAGCATAAGCAGTTTGGGGTTACTCATAAGAGCGCGCCCCATAACAAGCATCTGCTGCTCACCGCCCGAAAGGGTGCCGGCGACCTGGCGACGGCGTTCCTTCAGGCGCGGGAACTGCTCGTAGACGCGCTCGAGGCCCGGAGCCACCGTGGACTTGGGCTGCGTGTAGGCGCCCATCTCCAGGTTCTCCTCAACCGTCATCTGCAAAAAGGCGCGACGACCCTCGGGAACCTGAGCCAGGCCCTTACCAACCAGCTTGTCGGCGGGCGTATGGGTAATGTCCTCGCCCATAAACTTGATGGAGCCGGTCTTGGAGCGCAGCAGGCCCGAGATGGTCTTGAGCGTTGTGGACTTGCCGGCACCGTTGGCACCAATCAAGGCCACGATCTCGCCCTCGTTAACGTTAAAGGAGATGTCCTTGATGGCGTGGATGGCGCCGTACCAGACGTTGATGTTGTAGACGGAAAGCATCGGCTCTGCCATTTAGTTCTCCCCCTTATCCTGCTTACCCAGATACGCCTCGATAACGGCGTCGTTGTTCTGGATTTCCTCTGCCGTGCCCTTGGCGATAACCTTACCAAAGTTGAGCACGCAGATACCCTCGCAAATATTCATGACGAGCGACATATCATGCTCGATAAGCATGATGGCAATGCCAAAGGTGTCGCGAATCTTGACGATGTTCTCCATGAGCTCCGCGGTCTCGGACGGGTTCATGCCGGCGGCAGGCTCGTCGAGCAGCAGTAGCTTGGGGTTGGTGGCAAGCGCGCGGACGATCTCCAAACGACGCTGAGCGCCGTAAGGCAACGATCCGGCCTGCTCGTTTGCCAGATGCTCCATATCAAAGATGGACAGCAGCTCCATGGCGCGCTCGTGAGCAGCCTTCTCGTGCTTCCAATACGTCGGCAGGCGCAGCACGCCCTCAAAGCCGGAGTAGCGCTCCTGGTTGTGCAGGCCGACCTTAACGTTATCCTCCACCGTCATGGTGTTGAACAGACGAATGTTCTGGAAGGTACGGGCAATACCCATGCGGTTGACCTGATAGACCGACTTGCCCGAGGTGTCCTCACCGTCGAGCAGGATGGTGCCGTGCGTGGGCTGATACACCTTGGTGAGCAGGTTGAAGACCGTGGTCTTACCGGCACCGTTGGGGCCGATCAGACCGGCGATCTCGGTCTTGCCGATAGTCAGGCTAAAGTCGTCGACCGCCTTAAGGCCACCGAACTCAATGCCCAGGTGGATGCACTCGAGTGCCGGGCGCTCGCCCAGGTCGCGGTCGGGAACGATGGCGCCAGAAGGATACGGGACCATCTTGCCCTTGTTGAACTCAAATTTACTGGGCATCGGCTGCCACCTCCTTCTTGGAAGCAAAGCGATCCTTGACGCGACCGAAGAACGCCTTGAGCTGCGGGTTGTTGGTAAAGATCATGACCAAGATCAGCACGATGGCGTAGATGAGCATGCGGTAGTCCGAGAACTGACGGAGCAGCTCGGGAAGCACCGTGAGCAATGCCGCCGCGATGACGGAGCCGCGCATATTGCCCAGACCGCCCAGGACCACGAACACCAGGATGAGGATGGACGTGTTGAAGTCGAACTTGGTGGCGGAGAGCTGCGAGAAGTTACCGCCGAAGAGAGCTCCGGCAGCACCGGCGAGGGCAGCGGAAACCACGAAGGCGATCATGCGGTACTCGGTGACGGAGATGCCCACAGACTCGGCAGCGATCTTGTTGTCGCGCACGGCCATAATGGCACGGCCGGTACGGCTGCGAACCAGGTTGAGCACGATCACGAGTGCGACCATGACCAGGATGGCACCGGCGAGGAAGGTCGAGTACGTCGACACGCCCGAGGCACCCTGGGCTCCCTTGATGATGGCGGTGCCGTCCTCGAGCAGGTGCAGGTCGTCGATCGTAGAGTTGCCCGTGATGTTAAAGATCACGTGCAGGCCGCGGGAGTCGACGCCCACAATGAGGCAGGTGACGATCTCCTTGATGATCTCGCCAAAAGCCAGGGTCACGATGGCCAGATAGTCGCCGCTCAGGCGCAGGACCGGGATACCAATCAAGAAGCCCAGGATGGCGGCAGCGATAGCGCCGACCACGATGCTGATGACAAGACGTATTGGATCGGACGGAACGGCGCTCTCCAGCGCGACGGCGGTGACGATTCCCGTATAGGCGCCGACGCTCATAAAGCCCGCGTGGCCCAGCGACAAGTCGCCCGCGATGCCGACGACGAGGTTAAGGGAGATGGCCATGACGATATAGGCCGTGATGGGAACCAACTGACCGGCGATCATGCGCGGAATCATGTGGTTCGACTGCATAAAGAACACGATGGCGAAGGCCACGATGCACATGGCATACGTAACAAAGTCGTGACGCGTCTGCTTATCTTTAAGAAACTTCATAACGCTCACCTACACCTTCTCGGGGACGTACTTGCCCAAGAGGCCGGCAGGCTTGACGAGCAGGACGATGATCAGAACACCAAAGACGATGGAGTTGGCAAGGCTCGTGGAAATGTAAGCCTGCGCCATCGCTTCGATGATGCCGATGAGAATGCCACCGACAAAAGCGCCGGGGATGGAGCCGATGCCACCGAAGACAGCGGCGTCGAAGGCCTTGATGCCAGGCATAGCACCCGTCGTGGGCTGCAGCACCGGCGAGTAGGAGCACAGCAGCACGCCGGCGACGGCGGCAAGGGCAGAGCCGATGGCAAACGTCATCGAAATGGTGCGGTTGACGTTGATGCCCATGAGCTGAGCGGCAGCCTTGTCCTCGGACACGGCGCGCATGGCCTTGCCCATCTTGGTCTTACCTGTAAAGAACATCAGGCCGGCCATGATAACCAGGCAGGCGACGATGGTGACGAGCGAGACGGCGCTTACGTTGAACTTGGCCAAGAACTCCGGCACCTGGAAGGTGACGAGCGAAGTGAAGTTCTTGGGCGTGGCGCCCCACAGAAGCTGCGCGGCGTTCTGCAGGAAGTAAGACACGCCGATGGCCGTGATCAGAACGGCCAGCGGGCCTGCTTGGCGCAGCGGCTTATAGGCCAGACCCTCGATGAGAACACCGAGAACCGTGCAGGCCACACAAGAGAGAACTACAGATGCCCAGCCCGGGAGGCCGAGATACGACGTGGCGCAGAACGAGACATAGGCACCGACCATGATGACGTCGCCGTGAGCGAAGTTGAGCATCTTGGCGATACCGTAGACCATGGTGTAGCCCAACGCGATGATGGCGTAGACGCTGCCCATGGACAGGCCGTTGACCAGGTATTGGATAAAGACCGTCATGTTCCACATCCCCCTTTCGAATAGGTTTCCAGTTGATGTATGAAACAGGGACGTTACATCGTCCCTAGATACCAAGCAAGCAGGGAAGGCCAAAACCTCCCCTGCTTGGGATCAAAACCGCTCTATGTAAGGCGGCCAATTAGGCCTGTACGTACTTGCCGTCGGTGATGACGTACGCCGTGGGCTCCTTCTGGACCTGGCCCTTATCGTTCCAGGTGAGCTTGCCGGTCAGACCGTCAACGGTAATCTTGAGCATAGCCTTGGACAGCTTCTCGGCGGCCTCGGTCGGGTCGGCGTCGACACCAAGACCGGCCTCCTTGACGGCCTCGGCCACCGCGTGCACGCCGTCGTAGGCGTCGGCGGCAAACTGGTCGGGGGTATCGCCGTACTTATCCTTGTAAGCGTTAACGAAGTCGGCGTTCTTCTCGTCGTCGGCGGAGAACGGGGTCATGAGCAGCAGACCCTCGGCAAGAGAGGTATCGAAGCCCTCAACGCCCAGGATGCCGTCCATGCCGTCGCAGCCCATCATCTTGACGTCGTAGCCCATGTCCTTGGCGTTCTTGAGCAGGACGGACGCCGGCGTGTAGTAGATCGGCGCAAAGATCATGGTGGCGCCGGCCTGCTTGGCCTTGGTCAGCTGGTTGGTAAAGCTCGTGGCGGAGTCGTCCTTAAAGGTCTCCTCGTCAACAATCTCGAGCTTGGACTCAGCGGCCTGGGCCTTAAAGGAATCTGCGATGCCCGAAGAATAGGCGTCGCCGGAGTTATAGAACAGCACGAACTTCTCGTCCGGATACTTCTGGGCCAGGAACTTGGCAGCGTTGACACCCTGGTTGGGGTCGGTGAAGCAAACCTGGAAGACGCAATCCTTGCCGTCGGTGACGTCCTCGGAGGACGCGGACGGGGTGATCATGAACGTCTTGGGGTCGTTACCGCACTCTGCGGCAACGGCAACCGACGCACCCGTGGTGGTCGGACCGACGAGGGCCTGCATGCCCCAGTCGAGCAGGGTGTTGAAGGCGTTGACGGCCTTCTCGCCGTCGGCCTGGTCATCCTCGGCCTTGCTGGCAAGCGGCAGCTCCTTGGTCGAGAAATCCTTGCAGCCGAGCTCGACACCCTGGGTAACGGACTTGCCGTAGGACGCGTTGGCGCCGGTCAGCGGGCCGATGGTGCCAATCTTGAACGAAGCGTCGCTCGAAGCGGAACCGCTGTCGCCGCCGTTGGAGGAGCAGCCAGCTAGAATGGACATCGCCCCCAGACCTGCTGCGCTCGCGATAACGCTCCTGCGATTCATAACAGGGTTCAATGACTTACCGGTGAGGCTCGACATGCGGCTCTCCTCTCAAATCTCGTCGGGTTTCGGTTACCCGACAGGCCATCCTTCGCCGTGTTCGGCGTTCGCAAAATAGTAGACGCTTTAGTTGAGAAAAGTGGCGATTATTTCAACATTTCTTTTGTTTTGTCCATTTATCCAAAATCATGCGTATTTCTGTTGGTTTATGCAGTTTAGACACTTTATTGTGTGAAAGTATTGTTTCCGTTCTGTTACAAGCGTCCCTGCCTTGATTAAAGCAGCCTCACCGGTCGCGTTTTGTGCGCACCTAGGCAGCGATGTACTTGCCGTCCTAAATCACATAGGCCGTGGCGGGCTTCTCGACTTGGCCCTCGTCGTTCCACGTCAGCTCGCCCGTCAGGCCCTCGATCTTGATCTTGCGCATGGCCTTGGTGAGCTGGTTGGTAAAGCTCGTGGAAGAATCGTCCTTAAAGGTCTCGGTATCGACGATATCAAGCTTAGACGCCTTGACCTGCTCGGCGAAGGTATCGGCGGCGCCTGAGCTGTACGTGTCGCCATCGTTATAGAACAGGGCGATCTTGGCATCCGCGTACTTCTCGGCCAAGAACTTCGTGGCACTGGTGCCCATGGCGGGATCGGTAAAGCAAGCCTTATGGCGCAAACGTTGACAGTTTGTTACGAAGTTCCGTTTGTAGCGAGCATGTTTCCAATGTTTCCGCAGCGTTTCGGGGGTGCCGTTTTGTGCGACTCCTGTTACCTGGCGAGCACGCGCCCTCGGTTCACGCTAGAATGCACTCAACATTACTTGACCAATCAATCTATAAGATGCACGAAGGAGCTATCTATGAGCGAACCCCTGCGCACCGTGAACGTCGGCCTCATCGGTCTGGGAACCGTCGGCGGCGGCGTGGCCCGTCTGATTAAGAGCCACCACGATGAGTACCTGGCCGCCTACGGCATCGACCTTAAGCTGACCCGCGCCTGCGCGCTTGCCTGGGAGCAGGCCGAAGCAGCCGGCATTGAACGCGAAGCCTTTACGAGTGACTGGCATGACGTCGTCACCGACCCCGCCGTCGATATCGTCGTCGAACTCATCGGCGGCGAGCACCCCGCGACCGAGATCTTCACCACTGCCTTCGAGAACGGCAAGCACGTCGTCTCTGCCAACAAGGCCCTGCTGGGCCGTCATGTCGAGACGCTCGCCGAGAAGGCGCGTGAGTGCGGCGTGCAGATTAAGTGCGAGGCCAGCTGCGGCGGTGGCATCCCCATCGTGAGCACGCTCGAGCACGACCTGGTGGGCAACAAGATCCTGACCATCGCCGGCATTCTCAACGGCACCACTAACTATATCCTGTCGCGCATGGACGCCGAGGGCGCCGATTACGCCGACGTGCTTGCCGACGCGCAGGCCAAGGGCTATGCCGAGGCCGACCCGTCCGCCGACGTCGACGGCTTCGACGCCGCCAGCAAGACGGCCATCCTCGCCTCCATCGGCTTTGGCACCCGCGTTACCACCGACGATGTGTACCAGCAGGGCATCCGTACCATCGGCGCCGAGGACATCGCCCAGGCCCGCGAGCTCGGCTACACCATTAAGCTGCTCGGTATCGCCCGCAACACCGACACCGGTGTCGACGTCCGTGTGCATCCCACGCTGATTCCCGCCGACCATATGCTTGCCAAGGTCAACGGCGCCATGAACGCTGTCTACGTGGTAGGCGACGCCGTGGGCGAGACCATGTTCTACGGTGCCGGCGCAGGCTCCTTCCCCACCGCGAGCGCCGTCGTGGGCGACATCCTGTCGCTCTCCGAGCAGATCAGCCGCGGCGTGGCTCCGCTGCCCGAGATTGAGCCCTATGGTCACAACCTCGCCTTTAAGCCCATGGACGAGCTCCAGACCAAGTACTATGTGCGCCTGAAGGTCGCCGACCGCGTGGGCGCCCTGTCCGAAACGGTCGACATCTTTGCCAAGCACAACATCTCGATCTCGCTCATCAACCAGGTCGAGGACGGCAAGTCGGGCGTCAGCGATGCCTGCTCGGTCATCTTCCTGACGCACCGCGCGCTCGAGAAGGACGTCCAGGCTGCCGCCGCCGAGCTTGCCAGCGTCGACTGCGTGGCCGAGGTCGCCAACGTCCTGCGTATCGAGGACGTCGAGGCCTGGACCGAAGGCGTCATGGCCAACTAATCCATCAATCGCCTAGCAATACGCGCTTTGAGGGCTCCCGTCCGATGTGGGACGGGAGCCCTTTTGTCTCCTGCCCCAAGCACAACGGCAGAGCAAATTTGCGCGAGCCGCTCATCGGTAACGCGGGCTACCGTTCACCGATATGCAAACGCGGTCGATTCCGGCTACCGCTACGCTGTGCTGCGTACGTCCACCCCCGAAGAATGGAGGCACCATGTTGCTCGAGGGCAAGAAAGCAATCGTCACCGGAGGCACGCGCGGTATCGGCTATGCCATCGCCTGCCGTTTTATCGAGGAGGGCGCCTCCGTCACTGTCTTTGGCTCGCGTCAAGAGACCGCCGATGCGGCCGTTGAGAAGCTGACAGCCGCCTATCCCGACGCCAAGGTCTGGGGCCGCTCCTGCGACCTCACCTCACTCGAAGCCGTGACCGAGGCCTTTACCCAGTCTGCAGCCGACATGGGCGGCTTGGACACGGTCGTCAACAATGCCGGTATCTCCCAGCGTTCACCCCTCTTGGACTACACGGCCGAGGAGTTCGCAAAGGTCATGGACCTTAACGTCGTCGCCGTCTTTAATGGCCACCAGGCTGCCGCCAAGATCATGACCGAGGCCGGCCACGGCGGCACCATCACTACCACAAGCTCGATGGTCGCCAAGTACGGCCAGCCCTCCGGCGTCGGTTACCCCACGTCCAAGTTTGCCGTCAATGGCATGGTCCAGTCGCTCTCGCGCGAGCTCGCCCCCATGGGTATTCGCGTCAACGCCGTCGCCCCAGGCGTAACCAAGACCGATATGGTCGCCAACCTGCCCGAAGAGGTCATCAAGCCCATCATCGCCACCATTCCGCTGGGTCGCATGGGCGAGCCCGAGGATGTCGCCAACGCCTTTGTCTTCTTTGCAAGCGACATGTCCTCCTATGTCACGGGCGCCATCCTCCCCGTCGACGGAGCCGCCCGCTCCTAAAGGTCGCAAGCCACGACTCCTAGCCTCAACATTGCTCAACGCAAAAGGCGCGCTGCCTGCATCAACCGCGGGCAGCGCGCCTTCTTCTGTTTGAAGCGGAAGCCTGTCCCAGAATTTCGGATCAGAACGGGGCACGGTTTCCCCCAGGACCTCCTTGCGGAAACTGCGTCCCGTTTTGAACGCAGATTCTGGGAAGTGGTTTCCGCAACGGGTCTCTCGCGGAAAGCGCGTCCCACTCTGGACGCCCATTCCGGGACACCGTTTCCCAACGGCCCCTGTTTCGGAAACCACATCCCGTTTCGAGCCTTCAAAGCGTGACGCGATTCCCTTGAGAGACTATCGACTACTTACCGTCGTCGTCCTGGGCTTCATCGCGCGCGTAGAGCTCCAGCATGCGGCGGCGGTATTCGTGCACGGCGAGCTTGGCGCGCTCCAGGCGGCGGCGCTCACGCGGAGTCAGCTTGGACGGGTCGATCTCGTCGCCATAGGTCTTCTCGGCCAGCAAATGAGCGGCGTCCACGATACGGGCATCGATGTGCCCGCTTGCCGCCTCGGTCGAGAGGCGGTCGGCAATGGAATCAAGGGTAGGTATGCCGTCGAGCGAACGCCCATGTCCATGCGAGGTCAGCAGCTCGTGCTCGCGTGCGAGCAGGCTCGCCAAATCGTGATGGGCGCGCAAGATGTCAAGCGCATCGGATGGATGCTCGGCAACCTCTGCCACGGCAGCGACCGGTGCGGCGTCGACCACGCGGTAGAAGAGCTGCGCGAGCAGCGGCATCAAGAACACCGTGATGGCACCGGCGGCAACCATGACCGACGCAATATCTTGCGACAGCGCGCCCGCGTTGACGGCGACGCTCGTCACGGCAACGATGATCGGCAGCGCCGTGGTGCAGTACAGGGCCACGGTAATGCGACCATACGCCGACACATCGCGCGTCGCAGGACAAATGCCCATAGAGATGAGGATGGGCACGGCACGAATAATCAACAACGCCACGATAAAGCCCGCGAGCAAGCCCGGGCGCGACGCCACGGCCGTTAGGTCGATCTTTGCGCCCGATACGGTAAAGAACACCGGAATCAAAAAGCCGTAGGCCAGGCCGTCGAGCTTGGTCTCGAGCGTATGGTTACCCTCAGGAATGATATAGCGCAGGACAAAGCCGGCGGCAAAAGAACCCAGCACGATATCGAGGTCAAAGACGGCCGAAAACGCCACGAGCGTGACCAGGATGAGCACCGTCAGTCGCACGAAGGTCTGCGACGTGGTGTCGGCGCGTTCCTCGACAAACGAAAAGAAGCGGCTGCCGACGCGCCTGGAACGACTTGGGACCACGGCCAGCAACACGCAGACAACAGCAAACAGACCAAGAATCACGAGCGTCTGGATGCCGGTGCGGGCAGACAGCAGCACCGACATGGCGAGCACGGGACCGAGCTCGCCCCACGTACCATACGCGAGAATCGAATTGCCAACGCGTGTGCCGGTGAGCGAGCGCTCGCGCATGATGGGCACGAGCGTGCCGAGCGCCGTGGAAGTAAGGGCAAGCGTCACGGCGATACCGTCGAAATGACTAACCGAGAACCACGGGGTAAAGCGCACGGCAAGCCAGGCGATACAAAATGTGACAACCCACGTGGCCATACCGTAGCGCCCCTCGACGCCCGTGATGTTCTTGGGATCGATCTCAAAGCCGGCAAGCAGGAACAAAAAGGCCAGGCCGAGCTCCGACACGAGCGAGACCTCGGCATCTACATGGATAATGTCGAGCATATGGGGTCCCAGCACCGCGCCGAACACGAGCAAAAAGACCGTTTCGGGAATGGGTTTTCCGGGAATCGCCGAGGCGATGAAGGGGCTTGCAAAGGCCACGAGCGCGATGATGGCGAGCGAAACGAATGCCATGTGATGCCTTTCTCTTGTTTGCGCTTCACTGTAGCACCCTCGCCGTCCTCAACGCGCCGCGAGCTGTCGTATCATAGTGAGGTTTACAAACATGTGGCTCAAGGCGACCGCGGGGCAGGCCCCGCAAACCGACCGCTGCCACATACCGTACCGTACGCCCAACCGATCAGGAAGGCAGGAACCAATGGTCTCTCGTATCTACGTGGAGAAGAAACCCGGGTTCGACGTCGAGGCTCAGCAGCTCAAGGGCGAGCTGACCGAAATTCTCGGCATCAAGGGCATCGAGGCCCTGAGGATCATCAACCGCTACGACGTCGAGGGCATCGACGAGGAGCTTTTCCGCTCCTGCGTGCCGACCGTCTTTAGCGAGCCCCAGGTCGATGTGACCTACGACGAGCTCCCCGCAAGCGATGGCGCCGTCTTTGCCGTCGAATTCCTGCCTGGCCAGTTTGACCAGCGCGCCGACTCCGCCAGCGAGTGCGTGCAGCTCATCAGCCAGGGCGAGCGCCCCGCCGTGCGCTCCGCCAAGGTCTATATGATCTCGGGCGCTCTGGACGAGGCCGCCATCGAGGCCATCAAGCACTACGTGGTGAACCCCGTCGAGGCGCGCATCGCCTCGCTCGACCTGCCCGAGACGCTGTACATGGAGACCCCCGAGCCCCAGCCCGTCGAGGTGCTCGACGGCTTCCGCGAGCTCGACGAGGCCGGCCTTGCCGCCTTTATCGCCGATCGCGGCCTTGCCATGGACGAGGCGGACATCGCCTTCTGCCAGCAGTACTTCCGCGATGAGGACCGCGACCCCACCATCACCGAGATCCGCGTGATCGACACCTACTGGTCCGACCACTGCCGCCACACCACCTTCGGCACCGTCCTGGACGACGTGACGATCGACGACGCCGTGGTGCAGCAAGCCTTCGACCGCTACATGGAGATGCGCCACGAACTCGGCCGCGACGCCAAGCCCGTCTGCCTCATGGACATGGGCACCATCGGCGCCAAGTACCTTAAGAAGACCGGCGTCATGACCGATGTCGACGAATCCGAGGAGATCAACGCCTGCACCGTCAAGGTAAAGGTCGATGTCGATGGCGAGGACCAGGACTGGCTGTTCCTCTTTAAGAACGAGACTCACAACCACCCGACCGAGATCGAGCCCTTCGGCGGTGCCGCCACCTGCGTGGGCGGCGCCATCCGCGACCCGCTCTCGGGCCGCAGCTATGTTTACCAGGCCATGCGCGTCACCGGCGCCGGCGACCCTACCGTCCCGGTTTCCGAGACGCTCGAGGGCAAGCTGCCGCAGCGCAAGCTTGTGACCACTGCCGCCGCCGGCTACTCCAGCTACGGCAACCAGATCGGCCTTGCCACCGGTCAGGTCAACGAGCTCTATCACCCCGGCTACGTGGCCAAGCGCATGGAGGTCGGCGCCGTCGTGGGCGCTACCCCGGCAAACCACGTGCGTCGCGAGTGCCCCGCCCCCACCGACAAGATCATCCTGCTGGGCGGCCGCACCGGCCGTGACGGCATCGGCGGCGCCACCGGCTCCTCCAAGACCCAGAACACCGAGTCCATCGAGACCTCGGGTGCCGAGGTTCAGAAGGGCAACGCCCCGGTCGAGCGCAAGTTGCAGCGTCTGTTCCGCCGCGGCGACGCCTGCCGCCTGATCAAGCGCTGCAACGACTTTGGCGCCGGCGGCGTCTCGGTCGCCGTAGGCGAACTTGCCGACGGCCTGTACGTGGACCTGGACACCGTGACCAAGAAGTACGACGGCCTGGACGGCACCGAACTCGCCATCTCCGAGTCCCAGGAGCGCATGGCCTGCGCCGTCGCCGACGGTGACGTCGAGGAGTTCATGGGCTACGCCGCCGAGGAGAACCTCGAGGCGACCGTTATCGCCGAGGTTACCGCCGAGCCGCGCATGCGCATGGCCTGGAACGGTGTCGCCATCGTCGACCTATCCCGCGAGTTCCTCAACTCCAACGGCGCGCCCAAGCACCAGGTCGCCCACGTGTGCGCCCGCAGCGTGTGGCAGCCCAGCTGGGCCGGCACCACGCTTGCCGAGCGCATGACCTCGCTGGTCACCGACCTCAACGTTGCCTCCAACAAGGGCCTTTCCGAGCGCTTCGACTCCACCATCGGCGCCGCGACCGTGCTCATGCCCTTTGGCGGCAAGACGCAACTCACCCCCAGCTCGGCCATGGTCGCCAAGTTCCCCGTGGACGGCGAGACCACCACGGCAAGCGCTATGGCATGGGGCTTCAACCCCTATCTGATGGAGGCCGACCAGTTTGCGGGCGCCTACCTGTCCGTGGTCGAGTCCATCGCCAAGCTCGTGGCCGCCGGCTTTGAGCACAAGCGCGCCTACCTCTCCTTCCAGGAGTACTTCGAGCGCCTGCGCACCGAGGCCGAGCGCTGGGGCAAGCCCACGGCAGCCGTCCTGGGCGCCCTCATGGCCCAAGTCGACCTGGGTGCCGGCGCCATCGGCGGCAAGGACTCCATGAGCGGCTCGTTTGAGGACGAGGCCGGCGAGCTCAACGTTCCGCCGACTCTGATCAGCTTCGCCGTGGCCGTGGGCAAGGCCGCCCGTGCCGTCTCGCCCGAGTTCAAGGGCTTGACGCACCGCGTCGTGCGCATCGCCCCCGCCACCTATGGCGAGGACTACCGCCCCGACGCCCAGCAGCTGCTCGCCGCGTTTGACGCCGTCGAAGCGCTCACCGCCACCGGCGACGCCCTGGCCATCTCCACGCCCGGCTACGGCTGCGGCGCCGAGAGCCTCTTTAAGATGTGCGTCGGTAACCAGATCGGCATCGAGCTTGCCGAGGACGTGGATGTGGAGAGCCTCTTCACCCCGCTCTACGGCAGCTTTATCGTCGAGCTCGCCGAGGACGCCGAGCTGCCCGAGGTCGCCGACGGCGTTGTCGTCGAGCCCCTGGGTACCACCGTCGAGGGCTATGTCATCGACACCGGCTCCGAGGTCATCGAGCTCGCCGAACTCCAGGAGGCCTGGGAGAGCGGTATCGAGAGCGTCTTCGCCTACCGCAGCGCCGGCGAGACCCCCGAGGTCGAGACCATCGACTTCCGCGCCAAGGATATCCACGTGTACGGCGGCGCCAAGATCGCCCGCCCGCGCGTGATCATCCCCGTGTTCCCCGGCAACAACTGCGAGTACGACAGCGCCCGCGCCTTCCGTGCCGCCGGTGCCGAGGCCGACACCTTCGTGATCAACAACCTCACGCCCGAGGCCGTCGCCGAGAGCACCCACGAGCTTGCCCGCCGCATCCGTGCAAGCCAGATCGTCATGATTCCCGGCGGCTTCTCGGGCGGCGACGAGCCCGACGGCTCCGCCAAGTTCATCACGGCGTTCTTCCGCGCTCCCGAGGTCACCGAGGCAGTCCGCGACCTGCTCAAGGCCCGCGACGGCCTGATGCTGGGCATCTGCAACGGCTTCCAGGCTCTGGTCAAGCTCGGCCTGGTGCCCTACGGTGACATCGTCGATGCCACGCCCGATGCGCCCACGCTGACGTTCAACACCATCGGTCGCCATCAGAGCCGCCTGGTGCGCACCCGCATCTCGTCCAACCTGTCCCCTTGGCTGTCGCAGTGCAGCCTCGACGACCCCTACACCGTCGCCATCAGCCACGGCGAGGGCCGCTTTGTCGCCAACGACGAGGTGCTCGCCCAGCTGATCGCCAACGGCCAGGTCGCCACGCAGTACGTGGGCGAAGACGGCAAGCCCGGCATGAATCTTTCCGTCAACCCCAACGGCTCCGCACTCGCCATCGAGGGCATCACGAGCCCCGACGGCCGCGTCCTGGGCAAGATGGGCCATGCCGAGCGTCGCGGCGACAATCTGTACCGTAACGTGCCCGAGCATGTCCCCGGCGACAAGTTCATGCCGATCTTTGAGAGCGGCGTAGCCTACTTCGCTTAATACGTTCCCATCGGGTACAATCCCCTCGGGTAACAACGCCCGCCACCGGCACCCCCGGTGGCGGGTTCTTTTTTGCTTCGCGCATACAGGAAGGACATCATGGAAAGCCGCAAGCCGTATCTCGCCACCCTGCCCGGACTCATCCTGGGCTGTCTCGTTTGCTGCGCGCTCTGGGGCTCCGCCTTCCCCTGCATCAAGATCGGCTACGGCCTCTTTGGCATTCCCGCGCACGACAGCGCCTCGCAGCTGCTCTTCGCGGGTCTGCGCTTCACCCTTGCCGGCATGCTAGTCATTGTTGGCATGAGCGTGGCCCAGCGCCGACCGCTCGTTCCGCAAGCGCGCGATATCAAGCCCATCTGCATCTTGTCGCTCTTCCAGACCATCGGCCAGTACTTCTTTTTCTACCTTGGTCTCTCCCGTGCAAGCGCTATGTCGAGCTCCATCATCGAGGCTAGCGCCAACTTCTTGGCTATTCTCTTTGCCGCCCTGGCGTTTCGCACCGAAAAGCTCGATGCGGCCAAGGTGCTCGGCTGCGTACTGGGCTTTGCCGGTGTCGCGCTCGTCAACCTTTCGGGCGCGGACGGCACCTTTGGCTTTACGCTCGACGGCGAGGGCTTTATCCTGGCCTCCACCGTCGCGGGTGCCCTTTCGACCTGCCTGATCGGCATCTTCTCGCGCGAGCACGACGGCGTCTTGCTTGCCGGGTGGCAGTTCTTGGTCGGCGGCCTGGTCCTCACCGCCATCGGCTTTATGATGGGTGGCGCGCTCTCCCCCACGGCGATTGCCCCCGCCATCGCGCTCATCATCTACATGGCGCTTATCTCCGCGGTCGCCTACTCGCTGTGGTCGCGCCTGCTTGCCGTCAACCCCGTCAGCCGCGTCTCGGTTTTTGGGTTTATGAACCCCGTCTTTGGTGTGCTGCTGAGCGCGCTGCTGCTCGGCGAGGGCGCTGGCACGAGCCCCGTTACCGTACTTGTTGCCCTGCTCTTGGTCTGCAGCGGCATCATCATTGTCAACAAACCTAAAAAGGCCTAGCGAGCTCACCTTTTTAGAGAGGATGTTCGCAAACTTTAGCTTAATGGAGCACACTGGTTCTCGTTGATTTCGTACCGAGTCGCGGTGGCAGACGCCCGTCTTGCCGCAACGCGCCTAGGCATTATGGCCGGTGGCCCCTACAAACGCAAAAGGGGCGCATGACCATCGCAACGGTCGTGCGCCCCTTTTTTCTAGCGCATTTGTACGCCGGCTTTCTTTTTCTCGGCCTTGACGCGGTAGAGCTCCGCATCGGCAGCGCGAAGTAAGTCTTGCCAGGTGTCAACGCTATCGCCGACCCACGCGTAACCGATGGACATCCGCAATGCATACGGCACCTCGGCACGAGCGAGCTCGTCGTTAATCACCGAACACAGGTCTATGATGTCCTGCTCCGCCGTCGCCTTTTGAAGCACCACGAACTCATCGCCACCATAACGTGCGATAAAGCCACCAGACGCCGAGCAGACCTCTTTGAGCGTAGCAGATATGACCTGGAGGGCATGATCGCCCTCAACATGTCCATACCGGTCGTTAATCTGCTTAAAGCCGTCAGCGTCCATCATAAGCAGATACACACCCTCGGCCTGGTCAGTACCCGAGAACAGCGACAGCATATAGGTCTCAAAACGGTTGCGATTGTTAAGGCCAGTCAACGGGTCGGTCGAGATCAGCTGCTCCTGGCAGATGATGTAGAGCAGCAGGATGCTCAGCGTTATACCGACGCAAAGGCCCGGTACCGAAAACAAAACCTGGAAGGTACCGCCCACCAGAGCGGGAACCGCAAAAAAGGCGAGGGTGCGATAAATGGCCTTCTTTTGCAGGCTTTCGACTTTTCGAGCCTGAATAAAGGCTTGCAAGGACGTATATATGACGTAGCAGTAGCTCACGATGGGCTGGATCATATAAGCAAAGCCGCGACGATATACGCCCTGCGCATCGATATAGAACATAGCGTGCGTCCAGTAGCTGGTAAATGCCAGCACGACCACCAATGCGGTTGGCAACGTTAAAAGTACCACCCTGTAGGGCGTGGTCAGGAGCCGTGAGCCCTGCATCGTCTCGGAATAGAAAAACCAAATGAGGCACGCGATGGCGAACAGCGAAAACGAAACCGCGTTGGAAATCCAGTTGGCCGTGATGCCTACAGGAGTGCTCACGCCGTCCGAGAGCGTCCAGATCATATCGAAGAAAATGTAGGCAGCAGACGTGTAGCCCAGCATGCTAAACAAAAGCTGCTGGGTGCTCGAGAACAGGGAGCGACGGCTTCGCACGGCAAGCCCGATAAGAATAATCATGCACAGCAGGAATATCTCGATCTTGAGTGCCTTAACCACTAGACGCCCTCCCTTCAATATCCAAGTGGTCAGAATCGCCCGATTCGTGTCTGGGCAATAAACGCCCCTTACTCCGCAGGGGTAAAGGGAATAATAGCAGAGCGCCCGAACGTTGCTGTAAGACAGCTCTCGTTCGGGCGCTCTGACGGCGCGAATTGCACGCCGGAATCAATTATCGGTAACGGCCGTTACTCGCCGTCGATGTCGGTCGCGACGGCCTCCTCAATAGCCTCGACGCCTTCGACCGACAGATCTTCTTCGCCGTGGCAGAACTTCTTATCGACCCAGCCGGTCAGAATCGGGGCCATGATTGCCGTGATGATGACGGCGGTGGCGATCTGCGCATACGCGGTGGGCGCAAGCTCGGCATAGCGCGGAGCGACCTCGGTGAGGGCGACCGGCGTGGTCATGGCCGTGCCGGCAATGGTGGAACAAGCCACAGCCGCCTTACCGTTGCCGCCACACAGGCGCTCGAAGGCAAAGGTAATGGGACCGACGATAAAGAGCGTGATGAGGCCCAGCAGGATGCCCGAAATGCCACCGGCGATGAAGCTCGAAAGGCTCATGGACGCACCGAGCTGAAAACCAATTACAGCGATCGCGGGATTGGCGCCGGGAACCAGCAGGTTCTTGATAAACGGGAACAGGTTGCCCAGGACCATACCGATAACAAGCGGCAGGATGGATCCGATGATGGTGCCGACGGGGATATTGGCGAGACCCGAAACACCAAGGATGATCATCGTGACGGCGGGGCCGGCCGTAAAGAACAGGATACCGACAGCGCCCTGCTCGGACTCATCGCCGAACTCGCCCATGATGCCCGTATAGAGCGCCATGTTGCAAAACGTAATGCCGCCGATGATAGACACGGAGCTCAGACCCAGGAAGTTGTCGTTAAAGAAATATGCCACGCCTAGGCCGAGAGCCGCTGCGACGACCAGCTTGGGGATCAGCACGACGATACCGGTCTTGATGGCGCCCGGCGTGGACTTAAAGCTGATGCCGGCGCCCACAAACAGCAGGATCGCGGCGACGATGGTATTGGACCCACCGCGGCAGGCAGCCGTAAAGAAGCCGCCGATCTCAAAAACCTGCGGGCAGAAGGTGTTGAGCAAAAGACCGACGATCATGGGATAGATCATGATGTCGCCCGGAATGCGCGGGACCTTGAATTTCTTTTGCTCGTTGGCGGTTGCTTCCTGTGCCATGAAACCCCCATTTCCGTTGACGGGGTACAAAAGCCCACGTCACGCTTTGCTACAGTAAAGTTTGACCATGGTACCAGAAGAAATAGACCAGCTCGGTGAAAAATTCGACAAGTTGGGATGGAACGAGATTCGGCGCCCGCGACGCCACCCCTATATAAGGCTCAAGACGATATAGAGTACGATGCCCGAGACGCAGCACCACAGCATCGATTTTGTCTTGACCGCCACGACCACGACGCCGGCGGCCGCAATCCAGGGAACCAAGGCAGGCCAGAGTCCCGCGTCGAACGCGCCGGGGTTCACCAAGTCGTTGGCGACCAGCGCGGCAAAGGCAGCGGGCGGGATATAGCCTAGGGCCTCGGTAATGCGGGGCGACAGGGTCCGCCCGCGCAAGGCGAACGCCGGCGCGATGCGAAAGAATGCGATAGCAGCCCACGACGACAGCCACAGAACCAAGAACTCGTTAACGGGCATCGCGGGCACCTCTTCCGTCAAATACAGCATCGCACGCCAGCGCAATGGCAATGCCGACCACGACGCTTGCCGGCACGGCAATATTCGCGAGGCCCAAGAACTTGCATACGGCGACGGACACCGCGCCCGAAACCGCTGCGACAACGTTGCCGCGCGACAGCCGCTGCGAAAAGAGCAGGCAGATAAAGAGCGAGGTGCAGACAAAGGCTGCAATGGCGGTGGGAACATCGACAACGGCGCCGACGATGGCGCCCATCGTACACGAAACGCCCCATGTTGCGATGAGGATCACGTTGAGCACAAAGGACTCGCGCGGGCCCCAATCCTCCCCTTCAACCAACTTGGCAAGCGAGATGCCATATGCCTCCTCGGTAAGTGTCGCGGCAACAGCCAGCGTCTGACGCTTCGAGGCACCCCTCAGATGCGGTGCGATCGATGCCGAGTAAAGCGCAAAACGCGAGGAGATGGCGGCAACGCTCGCGACGATCGATGCTGCAGGCACACCCGCCAGCCACAGGTTGCAGATCATAAACTGGCCGCTGCCCGTCACAAACGTACTGCTTAGAGCAAAGACCATCCAGGGCTCCATTCCCGTCTGCCCCATGATCATTCCGCACGGCGCGCCTATTGCAACATAGGTAAGCATCACTGGCCAGACGGTTCTAACGATTTTGAGCACCATACGCTTCTCATCCTGACAAGGTCTCCGAACCGCATGTAGCGACACGGCAGAATCATCATCCGACAGCAACCGAGTTCACCTACAATTGCCACCGGATCGAAAGACACAACTTTTTAGGAAGTCATTATGACAGCTATCGATCGAGACCGGGCGCGCGCGGCCTTCAAAAGCTACACCGATGCCTACGACGCCACCAACCCACGCATCGCGCTCAAAATCGAGCATACGTACCACGTGGCCGAGGCATGCGATGCCGTAGCGCGCGAGCAGGGCTGGTCGTCAGAAGATATTGACCTGGCATGGCTTTGCGGCCTGCTACACGATATGGGCCGCTTTGAGCAACTGCGGCGCTGGGACACCTTTAAGGACGCCGAGAGCATGAGCCATGCGGCACTGGGCATCGAGGTCCTCTTTGGCGAGAATCCCGCCGATGCACCCGCCGTAACGAGCATCCGCGACTTTATCGATGACCCGGCAGAAGATGAGCTCATCCGAGCAAGCATTGCCTATCACAGCGATTTCCGTCTACCCGCGCAGCTCGACGAGCGCACGCGGAGCTTCTGCGATATCGTGCGCGATGGTGACAAGATCGACATTATGCGCACCATCGCCGACAGCACCGTCGAGACCATCCTTAAGGTGGATGAGGACGCATTTCTCGCCAGCCGTTTCTCGTCGCCGACACTTGCCGCCTTTGACGAGCACCGCTGCGTCGCACGCGATGAACGCAACGAGCCCGCAGACTACCTGGTGGGACTCATCTGCTTTATGTTTGAGCTCGTCTATCCAGCAAGCCGCGCGCTGGCGCGCGAACAGGGCGATATCCACCGCCTGCTCGACGCGCCCTTTGGCATTACGCGGCCCTTTACCGACCCCGCCACGCAGGCAACCTGGAGCCGCCTAAAGGACGAGATGCGCGACTGGCTGGCGCGCGCTTAGCGCTCAAGCTGGGCCAGCAGCTCCTCGACGACCTCGACGGCGTCCCCAACAACCTTGTACTGGGCAGCACCAAAAATGGGGGCATCCGGGTCCTCGTTGATGGCGATAATGCACTCCGCCCCACCGATGCCGGCAAGATGCTGGATGGCGCCCGAAACACCGATACTCACGAGAAGCTTGGGCGAAACCGATACGCCGGTCTGGCCAATCTGATGGCGATACTCCAACCAGCCGGCCTCCACGACAGGTCGCGTGCAACCAAGCTCGGCTCCCAGAGCCTCGGCGAGCCTTCGCATCAGGGGCAGATTCTTCTTGGAGCCAATGCCGCGACCCACCACGACCAGGCGCTCGGCATCGGCGATCGAGGCCTGCTGCCCCCACTCCTCGGCGGGAATCGAGATCTCGACACGGGCCTTAGCATCATCCGCAAGCGATATCTGGGTGATCGTGCCGGAGCGGTCGTAGTCAAAGTCGGGCGCCTTAAAGATGCCGGGACGAACCGTTGCCATCTGGGGACGATGATTGGGGCAGACGATGGTGGCCATCAGGTTGCCGCCAAACGCCGGACGCGTCTGTTGCAGCAGTCCCGTCTCCGTATCCATCGAAAGTACGGTGCAGTCAGCCGTAAGGCCCGTCTGCAAGCGTACGGCAACGCCGGGTGCCAGTTCGCGGCCAAAAGCGGTCGCGCCGTATAAGATGGCCTCGGGTTTGCGTTCGGCTACCAAATCGCAGATCAAGCGGGCGTAGACCTCCGCATCGTTTTGGCGCAGGCGCTCGTCGCGACAGGCCAGGACTTCGTCGGCGCCCGCGCAAACCAGATGCTCCAGGTCGCCGAGAGAACCCTCGGGGCCCATGCCGGCCAGTGCCACCAGACGGCAGCCGCGAGCATCGGCAAGCTCGCGGCCCTTGCCCATAAGCTCATAGGCAACGGGAGTCACCGTATCGCGCTCGTCGGTCTGCACGAATACCCAAATGTCTCGATACGCATCGAGGTCAACCGCACCAACGGCCTCGTCACGCTCGATCGAGATAGCGTTGACAGGGCAGGCGTCGACGCACCCACCGCATAGGATGCAGCCGTCGGTTACGCGGGCGCATCGGCTGGGTCGCTCGCCTTCCACTACGATGCCGCCCGAGGCACAGGCGCGAACGCAGCGACCGCAGCCGATACAGGCTTCGCTATCGATAATCAGTCCGCTCATCTATGCCATCCCCTCGATAATCTTGGCAAGTTTTGCCGCCTGCTCGGACGCCGTTCCGTCAACGTCCTCGCACGTTTGGTCACGGTCGGGCACAAACGAGCGCACGACCTGTGTCGGCGACCCGGCAAGACCGCAACGCGCGGGGTCGGCGTTCACGTCGGCGGCACTGACCACGCACACGTCCGCCTCCTCCGCCGCGCGAATACCGGCAATACTCGGCATACGCAACTGGCCAATCTCCTTGGCAGTCGTCATCGCGCACGGCATCTCAAGGTACACCGTCTCCTCGCCGGCATCGCATCCGTGAACGAGCGCCAGCGAGCCACAGGTCGTAAAGCCCGCGCTTTGCACGCAGCTCACGTCGGTCACGCAGGGAATCTCAAAGGCACCGGCAAGCTCGGGACCAATCTGGGCCGTATCGCCGTCCACCGCCATCTTGCCGCAGATGAGCAGGTCGAAGTCCTCGTCGAGTACCTCGATGCCGCACTTGAGGGCATAGGTGGTTGCCAGGGTATCGGCACCTGCAAAGGCGCGATCGGTTAGCAGCAGTGCGTCATCGGCGCCTCGGGCGATGCAGTCGCGCAATAGCGATTCAGTCGCGGGGATGCCCATCGACACCACCGTTACGCGCACGTCCATGCCAAAGCCGATAAAGTCGTCCTTCAGCGCCAGCGCGCATTCCAGAGCGCTCGCGTCAAAGGGGTTAATGACCGTTTGCTTGCCATCGCGCACGATAGTATTGGTCTTGGGGTCCATCTTGACCTCGGTGCTTCCGGGCACGGCCTTGACGCACACCACCATATGGAAATCGCTCATCTTCACGCGCCCCCTTTCTGGACAAGCTCATCCAAGAGCTTCTCCGAAAACAGGTTGCCGCGACCCAGTTGCCCGTCGGGATCGAGCTGGAGCTTGAGCCGCGCCGACTCGACCATGGCCTCGTGACCGTACATCGTCTCTAAGAAGCCCGCCTTGATCTTGCCGACGCCGTGCTCGGCAGAAACGGCGCCGCCCATAGCCGTCACCTCCGCAGCCCACCGGGCAAACAGCTCGCCACCTCGACGGTAGTCCTGCGCATCGCGCGGCAGAATGTTCACATGCAGATGGTTGTTACCGATATGCCCCCAGGCAGCAGACTCAAGCCCGCTTTCGGCCAGCGTGCGGCGATAGAGGGCCACGACATCGGCAAGGCGTGCATTGGGCACCGACATGTCCGAACCCAGTTTGGTAATGGTGGGATCCGTGCGGCGACGCTCGTCGATAAGCATATTGACGCTCTCGGGGACCGCATGGCGGAAGAACCGCTGGCACTCGCGATCGACCTCGGTGCGCGCGACCCAGGTCGCGTCGTCGCGGCCACCCGCAAGCTCCAGTACCCACCCCAAGTGATACAGCTCCTCAGTCGCCTGGGCCTCGTCATCGCAGTCGAGCTCCACGTAGACACAGACCTTGGCCTCTTTGTCGAGCGCCGGCAGCGAGGCAAACGCCGTCGACTGCTCGCGCTGACGACGCAGGATATCCAGAGCGCCCGCATCGAAATATTCGATGGCAGCCGCGTGGGAGAGGACGGGACGCACAGAATCGGTGAAGGACACAGCCTTGTCTTCGCTGTCAAAGAAGCAGCTCACGCCCCAAACGACCGCAGGCGCCGCCTGCAGGGCAATCTCGAGCTCGGTGATGACGCCGAGTGTGCCACACGCACCGATAAACAGATCGATGGCATCCATATCGTCAGCGACGAAATAGCCCGAAGCATTTTTGGTCTTGGGCATGGTGTAGTCGGGAAGGTCGAGCTCGAGCGTGCGGCCCTGCACCGTGACGAGCGAAAGGCGACGACCCTGCGCAAAAACCTCACCACGATGAAGCTCGAGCAGGTCGCCATCGGCCAGCACGACATGAAGGCCCGTGACGTGAGGGCGCATGGGGCCGTAGGCGTAGCTGCGGGCACCGGAGGCGTTACATGCCGCCATGCCGCCCAGACAGGCAGACGCCTCGGTGGGATCGGTGGGAAAGAACTGCTCGGGGGCCTCTTGGAACTCCTCGTAGGCCTCAAGCGATGCCTGGTCCCAACCAGCAGTCGGCAGCACCTTCTTGCTCAGCTGCTTGCGCAGCTCCGAGAGCACAACGCCCGGCTCCACGCGCAGCAGAAATTGGCCTTGTTCATCGCGGCGAAGGCCCAAGTAGCGATTCATACGGGAAGTATTGAGGATATGCCCGCCGTGGGGCACGGCACCGGCGGCAAGGCCGGTTCGGGCGCCCTGAACCGTTACCGGGACACGCTCGGCATGGAGCTTTTCCAAAATGGCACGGACCTCGTCTTCCGTTGTCGGAAACGAGATGCTCGAGGCCTCGCCCGATGCGCGAGACTCATCGCGACCATACTCTTCGAACTCGTCGGTGAAGGGTTTGATGGTTGCAGACACGCGAACTCCCCCTTTAGCTAACTACAGTGTTTGCAGGGAGATGTTACCGCATCGTTTCGTCGACGTGTTCGAGACCGTCTCCATAATTGGCGATTTTTACGTTCGTGCAATTCGGCAAGCGGCTGGATTTCCTCGGCAGACGATGCTTTTGACACATATGGCGCCGCCGTCGCCGACCGAGCGATTGTCGCTCGAAAAAAGTTGGAGTATTTTTTGCCGCCTTTTACCTGCGGAGACGCCAATCCGTCAAGCATTTGGTCAGAAATTGGTCAAGTAGCGGCTGATACGGTCGGCATCGACAGCCAAAACCGACAGAAGTTTTGGCCCCAGAAGCAGGGAGGTTCCCATGGCATATTACTGGCCCCAGTACGGCATCGCCATCGAAGTCGACGACGATCCCCATCTCCTGCCTTTCGACGAAGAGGCATTCCCCGATACGACGGTCTACCACGTTACCACCGATGTGATCTGCGACCCCGAGTCGTTCTCGGCGCTCGCCCACCGCATCGCGCATATCCACGACATCGAGCTCCCTCCCGACTTCGACGAGCTTGTCTACTCACGCCGCCTGATGCTTCACATGCTCTTTGGAGCGAACCCGTCCACCTTTGCGCGCATCTATACCGCCAAGGATGCCGCATGAGCGCGAAGAAGCCACCCCACTTTGCAGGCCTGGGTCGTCGCAAGAAGCTCATCGTTGCCTGCTTGGCCATCGTCTGTGCCCTTGTCGCCGTAGGACTATACGCTTGGCAGTCGCAGCCCGTACCCGAGGCGGGCGCTTCGGTTACGACGGCCGAGGGCAAAACGCGTCAGGAAATCCAAGATGAGCTCGACGCCATAGTCCGCGACAACATGATGACGATTTCGGTCGCACCGGTCGCTCAGCTGCAGGAGGACGGCAAGCTGCGCGTCAACGTGCAAAACGTCCAAGACAATAAATTTCCCCAGCGATTCCGCGTCATCCAAAACGACGAGACCATGTACGAATCCGGTGTGGTCGAGACCGGCAAGACAATCGAAACGTGCCCCGCCGGCGACATCAAAGAAGGCGAGGCGTACATCGAGATCCAGGCACTCGATGCCAAGACCCTCGACAGCCACGGCAATCCGACACGTGTCAAGGTGCGGGTTGAGCAAGCCGAGAACTAGCTTTTCCGGCCGACGCGGCACCGCACGCAATTCACCAGCATTCGTCCAATCATCGCGGGGACGGCCCGCGGCGAATAGAAAGGAACGACCATGGACATCACCAGGAACATGAACGGAGCCAGAGCGCTCGTCGTGGGCGCGGGGCTCGCGCTCGCGCTCGCAATGGGCGCCGCCCCGACGCCAGCTATGGCGGCCGGGCGCGTTGGAACCACGAAAGTAATGGTCAGGACCGAGATCGACAACGTTGAGTTCAAAGTTCCGACGGTTATTCCCTTCGTCGCCAAGGCCGACGGCACGCTCCAGGGCCCCTCAGAAGACGCGACCACCATCGATAATCATTCGGCCTACGGCATCCATGTCACCAACATGAAGATCGACGCCATGAACACCTGGACCATTGCTGCCGACGCCAAGGCCGGAACCGCGCAGAACTCCATCGACTTTAAGGTCGGCCCCGACGGCGCACTCCAGAACGCCAGCGCCGCAATGCAGGGGACGGGCCTCGATCTTTCCAAGAACGCAGCCTTCGACATGAGCTACCAGGGCATTGCCGGCGGCAAGGACAAAATTAAGCTCAAGACAAGCGGAAACGTCGCCCGCGTCACGCGCGACATCTTCCGCGTAACCGGCGAAGGCGATCAGGTTGCAACGATCACCTGGACGGTCGAGCCCGGTGCGCACACGGCATAAGGCCGTCGCCCTGGCCGCCGCCGTCAGCATCCTAGCGTTTGGCCCAGCCATGGCCTTTGCCCAGCAAGAACAGGCGCAGGCCGCCACGCAAGTGACGGTCGACCTCTCGGGGCTCGACCGCGGCGACCGCGAGGAACCATTGGCGCAGACAGGCGATGGACGATGGCTCTTGGCAGCAGGCGCCACAGCAGCAGGCGCGGGAACCGCCAGCCTCGGCCTGCATATCAAACGCAGCCAGAAACAAAACACGGACAGGCCGCACTAAATTAGCTAAGGAGACCCCATGGCATCGAAGAACCTTTTGCCCGTCGTCGCACTCTGCGGCGCGCTCGCAACCGGAACGCCTGTCGCCGCTTGGGCGACTCCCGTCATGGCAGACTCCTTACCAGCAGCCCTAAGCTCCGCATCAAATCCGTCGAGCGCCATTGCGTGCAAGCGTTTTTCGATCGCACAGGCTGCAATCTCAACCTCGGGATGCCTTCGTCGTAATACGGACGGTTCGATAGTCGTGGATATCAATCGTTCGAACAAGGCAAACGGCTCCCAGGCGGGGTACGCCGTCTGCACGTGGCGCTCGGTTGTGCTCGACGCAGATGGCGATCCATGCAATTTAGAGCTGCACATCGACATCGCTTCGATCGATGACTCGGCGAACGGAGCGAAGGTCGCCTTCGACGGTGCGTTTTTCGAGAAAGGAGGCGGTATATGTCTGGGCTGCGCCGCCGCGAATGCAGACGACACGCAGCCCACCCTCTCATTCACGGCATCGTTGCGGTTGACCAAAGCCGACACCGATGCCATCGCGGCGGGAGAAGCGTCCCTGCTGTTCTACGCCGTCAGCACCAAAGACACAGACGCTCATTTCGAGAAGCCAGCCGGATCACTCAGCCTTACACGAGGGATAGAGGCAGGCCCTATTGAAATCGATGCCCACGCGCAAAGCAGGCAACGCATTCTTGCCGACCCGGCGCTTCTCGAAATGGAGTGGAACGGATCAGGAGCCATCGGAATTATCCCCTCCGCGCTTGACGCCAAGACGCTCCCCTCAAACGACGAACCCATCAACGCAACCATACAAGAAGAGAACGCGGACAAGGAAGCAGGTGCGGGCGACACGCCGTCGCCGACAAACAGCGTCCCAGCTTCTTTCGAAGCACCGAATGAGCCCGCTAACGATCCAAACGATCCCGAGCTCGCAGACAGTCTGGGGCTTGCTGATCCTCAAGAGATCGATGAAGGTAACTGCTGCGTGCTTGCCGCGCTCGACCACACAGAGGTCATCGACGCTGCGAACATCGAAGTTGCCGCCGCCAATCAGCCCGTCCGCAAGTCGGCCATCATCGCATTTCCTGAATCCATCGAAGTCGTCTTTTTGCCATCGGGCGAGGTCGTGGCCCCAACACTGCTCACCTTGTTGGGCGCCAAGAATACTCGAAACGAAATTAAAAAGGTCACGGTTGTCGACCCTGCAACCACCGCCAAGCTGCGTCTATACGCCGTTGCTCCAGACGGAGGCAAGACCTTGGAATTCGATGGTGACACACTCCTAGCCTGGCGACGTCTGGACATTATGCAAGACGTCTCGTATCAGATCGAACTCGAAGGGTTTGATCGTGCCCGCGATGCCAATATCATCGCCGCGGCTATTGAATCCCCACAGCGGCTTATGACACTGCGCTTTGACTACTATCCCTATGTCCCGACAACCACCTGAGGCTTAAATGCTGCGCATCATTCCTAACACCACTTATATAACGTATTAGATGAGTCGCGATGTGCCTCGCATTTCGTTCTGCTACGATTGCCACGTTGGCATCAATACAGGAGGGCTCATGCCGGGCTTGGGAACAATCATCAACGTTGTGCTTTTAGTTGCGGGCGGTCTTTTGGGATTAGCGGGCGGCCGCTTCATTACACCGCGCATCCAAGACACGCTCATGAAAGCATCGGGGCTGTGCGTCCTGTTTATCGGCCTTGGCGGCACCATGCAAAAGATGCTCATCATCGATGGAAAGGCGCTGGCGACCACCGGTACCACCATGCTCATTGTCTCGTTCGCCCTCGGCTCGCTCATCGGCGAGGCCATAAACCTGGAAGCCGGCATCGAAAACCTGGGCGAATGGCTCAAGCGCAAAACCGGCAGCGAGGGAGACAACGAGTTCACCAATGCCTTTGTCTCGACATCGTTGACCGTCTGTATCGGTGCCATGGCTATCGTGGGATCAATCCAAGACGGCCTGCTCGGCGACTGGTCCACGCTCGCCCTCAAGGGAGCGCTGGACTGCATCATCGTCTGCACCATGACGGCCTCACTCGGCCGCGGCTGCATCTTCTCCGCCCTTCCCGTTGCCGTATTCCAGGGAACGATTACGCTGTTTGCCGGCGCGCTCTCCCCCATCATGACCGCCGCCGCCCTCGACAGCCTATCGCTCGTGGGCTCTATGCTCATCTTCTGCGTCGGAGTCAACCTCATCCGTCCTCAGACCTTCCGCACGGCCAATATGCTCCCCTCCGTTGTCATAGCCGTCATCTATGCCCTCCTGTTCTAAATCTATCTACGTAACGGTATCTCGAACACCTGTTTGATGCTGTGCTATGATATGAGGTCGCCGAAGCTGCGTTAGGAGAGGAGAGACGGTGGCCGACCAGGACATCAAGATGCTCATCGAGCGCATTATGGCCGAGGCCCG
>CBCTTO010000012.1:0-43597 GCA_965149855.1 uncultured Collinsella sp. | reverse complement strand
CCATCGACCTTTCTGGTGAGTGGGCCAGCCGTCCCATGACCGACATCGTCTCCGATGTGCTCGGCAAGCAGGTCACCATCGACACGCCGGTCGAGGAGCTTGCTTCCGCCGCGCGCGAGAAGGGCCTGGAGATTAAGCCCGAGTGGACCGCCGGCAAGATTATCGCCGAGATCTACGATGAGCTGGGCGAGGACACCATCGTCAACCCGACCTTCGTGTGCGATTACCCCATCGAGGTCAGCCCGCTTGCCAAGCGTTTTGAGGACGACCCGCGCCTGACGCACCGCTTTGAGCTGGTTATTGCCGGCCACGAGTACGCCAACGCGTTCTCCGAGCTCAACGACCCGGTCGACCAGGCCGAGCGCTTTGCCGCCCAGATGGCCGAGAAGGCCGGCGGCGACGATGAGGCCATGGAGTATGACGAGGACTACGTGCGCGCCCTCGAGTACGGTATGCCTCCCGCGGGCGGTATTGGCATTGGTATCGACCGCGTGGTCATGCTGCTTACCAACCAGGCTTCTATCCGCGACGTGCTGCTGTTCCCGCACATGAAGCCCGAGAAGGGTTTCCAGTCCGGTGCCGCTGCCGCCAAGGCTGCCGAGGCCGGCAACGCCGCGAGCCCATTCGTTAAGTCGCTTAAGCCCACGCTCGATTACTCCAAGATCGCCGTTGAGCCGCTGTTTGAGGAGTTCGTCGACTTTGATACCTTCTCCAAGAGCGACTTCCGCGCTGTGAAGGTCAAGGCATGCGAGGCCGTCAAGAAGTCCAAGAAGCTGCTGAACTTTACGCTCGACGACGGCACCGGCACCGACCGCACCATCCTCTCCGGTATTCACGCTTATTACGAGCCCGAGGACCTGGTTGGCAAGACCTTGCTCGCCATCACCAACCTGCCTCCGCGCAAGATGATGGGTATTCCCAGCTGCGGCATGCTGATCAGCGCTGTCCACGAGGAGGAGGGCGAGGAGCGCCTCAACCTGATCCAGCTCGACGCCTCCATCCCCGCCGGCGCAAAGATGTACTAACTTGTTACGCGGTTCTACGAACCGCGTAACGGCTCGACGCTGCGCGGGCCGCATTTGGACAATCTGACGTTCAACTTCAAGGGCGCGACCTAGGTGGTTACGCGGGTTTACCAACCCGCGTAACCAGTTGACGCTGCGCGCCGCCCAGGGCGACAATTTGTCATTCAAAAGGCAAGGCATGACCAGAAGGTCTATGCCTTGCCTTTTTCATGCCAACTTGTTCGCCCTGGACGTCGCTCGCTGTCCGTCCTCTACCTGCGGCGTTGACTTGGTTGACACTTAGAACATCGATGTAGTCATTGGGGACGTTCTTAAACGACTGCCCAACGGCTGTTGAGCACATGGCTCGCATGACAGCCGTCTCTTTTATGTTTCCTTTAGCCGTTGCTGCCTAGGATGGGGGTTAGTCGGTAGGAAGGGAGCGTCTATATGGACGACGCGAGCGAGCGTTCAATCGAAGAGGACATGCTCGATCAGTTCAATTACTTTGATGATGAGGACGAGGAGCTGATCGACCGTCGCGAGCCAGCGCCGCTTGATTCCTTTGATCTGGTCGATGAAGAGACTGATGAGGTTGAGGACGAATCAACGGAGCCCCCACAGCCTTCGCGCCTTGACTCGCTGCTTTCGAGAGCCCCCATGCACCACGGCGTTCGTGCCGGCGCGCTCCATATGAAAACTGACTGGCACCAGATCGTGACGGCAGGCGATGAGCTTGCCGTCGATGCGCCGCTCACCGATAAATCATCCATCATCTGCCGCACCGGCATGCTTATGCTGGCAAGCGGAACGGGTGCCTGGCGCGTGCGCGATACCATGAATCGTGTTGCCGCTGTGCTCGGCGTCACGATTCACGTCGACCTGAGTCTTCTGTCGTTTGAGTGCACCTGCATCGAAGATGGCCACTGCTTTAACGAGGTTGTCAGCCTGCCCACAACGGGAGTCAATACCCATCGCATTTGGATGATGGAGAGCTTCTTAAAGGAAATCGAGACGTATGGGCGCCGGTTTACCGTGCACGAATACCACGAGATGCTCAAGACCGTTGAGAGCTCGAAGCCCGATTACGCTTCCTGGCAACAGGGCCTTGCGGCAGCCTGTGCTTGCGGCGCCTTCGTCTTCTTGCTCGGCGGCGGCCCTATCGAGATGGCCTGCGCATTCGTAGGCGCTGGTGTCGGTAACTTTGCTCGCTCCCATATTCTCAAGCAGGGTCTTGGCCAGTTTAGCGCGCTGACGACTGGTGTTGCGCTCGCTTGCGTTTCGTATCTGCTGGCATTGCTCGGCCTTGGCCAGGTCATACCGGGGGCAATGTCGCACCAAGAAGGCTATATCGGCGCCATGCTCTTTGTGATTCCCGGCTTTCCCCTCATTACGGCAGGCCTCGACATCGCTAAGCTCGATATGCGAAGCGGCATTGAACGTCTTTCGTATGCTGTGTCGATTATTGTGATGGCGACCCTCGTAGGTTGGATGGTTGCCGAATGTGTGGGGCTGGCACCGGATGATTTTGCCCCGCTCGGCCTTTCGCCGCTTGCTCTTACGCTCCTGCGCGTGGTGATGAGCTTCGTTGGCGTATTCGGCTTCTCGGTGATGTTCAACAGCCCGGTAAAGATGGCCGCGGCAGCTGGGCTGATCGGCGCCGTGTCCAATACCTTGCGCCTTACGCTCGTCGATGCGCCGACGATGTTTCCCTTCCTGGGCCTCAGCGCGGGAATGCCTCCCGAGGCGGCAGCGTTTATCGGCGCGCTGGTATCGGGGCTGCTGGCAAGCTTGGCCGAAGTCAAGCTCACCTACCCACGTATCGCCCTCACGGTGCCATCAATTGTCATTATGGTGCCGGGCCTGTATCTGTATCGCTCGATGTACTACATGTGCACCTTCGATACGGTCAATATGCTCGGTTGGTTTGTGCGTGCAGTGCTCATCGTGGCGTTTTTGCCCGTTGGTCTGGGTGTGGCACGTACACTCACCGACCCTCGCTGGCGCCACACCAGCTAATTGGTGCAAGGAGGACAGGTCACTTTGCACCAAATGAGTTGCGGTGAAATAGAGACTGAATTGCTGCTTAAAGGGTCAAAACAGTCCGTATTCCACCGCAACTTATGGGGTCGGGGGATTATTGGTGCCCTGCATCTTCATAAACTCAACGCTTACGAAGCGCGCGCCGTTCGTGTTAGGGTAGTTCCACCACATAAGTAGTCGCAGACGCACGTATCGCGGGCGGGCGAGATGAAGTCCCAACAGCTCCATCTCGCCCGCCCGTTTTTGTTGCGTGGTGCCGCGGCGTAACACAGAAAGGACCATGCCCTTTATGCCTATCAACAAACGAGAGAGCCTGCTGTTCACCTTTATCATGTGCTTTTGCATGGTGCTCTGGATGAGCATCTACAACGTTGCCCTGCAGCATGGGGTCATCAACGGCGAGGTTGTTGCCGCCGCGTGGCTCGGCTTCCCCGTTGCCTACGTTTTTGCCATGTGCTGCGACTGGTTCGTCGCCAGCCCGCTCGCCAAGGGTTTCGCCTTTAAGTACTTGGTCACGCCGGGCAAGAGCTCGCCACTTGCCATGACGCTCGCCGTCAGCTCCTGCATGGTTGTTCCCATGGTTATCATCATGTCGCTGTACGGTGCCTGCGAGGGTCTGACGCACATGCCCGGCGGCATCCTTGCGAACCTGTATTCCGTGCCCGCGATCTGGATGATCAACATCCCGCATAATTTTGTGATGGCGCTGCCGTGGAACCTTTTGGTAGCCGGTCCGATTTCCCACTTCGTCTTCCGTCGCGCCTTCCCTGTGGGGACGGTTTTCGAGGAGGAGCATGCCGAGCTCTTGGAGCAGGCTATGGCTCCTGAGTGCGAGTAGCTCGCTTAGGGATCTGCTGAGCGCGGGCGACTTGCTTGGTTGGAGCCCTAAGCGTGGATAGCTCTCTCGGCGACATCGCGGGCGTGAGCGGTGCGCATGACCGGAGGGCCCGTGCTGCTCCGTTGCCCGACGTGCTAGCGCGCAGAACAATCTGTTGGTGCATTCGGCGGCTGCTGAAGCGTTTCGGCAGCCGCTTTTTATACGGAGTTTAAATACAACAGTCTGTTGTATTACGTAGAGTGGTATATCTCTAGCGGGAAAAATGCGAGAGACGGAGCATTATGGCGTTGCTAGTAGGACTGGACGTAGGGTCGACGACGACCAAAGTTTACGCGATGCACGAGGATATGACCGAGGCGTGGTGGGGATATCGCCGCCACGGGGCGTGTCAGACAGCGAGCGTGCGCGCCATGCTCGGCGAGCTCGCCGAGCGCTTTCCCCATGAGTCACTGCGCGTTGCGGTGACCGGCTCGGGTGCGCGCGATATCGCGACCGCGCTGGGCGCCTCGTACGTTCAGGAGGTGGTCGCCAACGCGCTCGCGATCAGCAGGTTCTATCCGCAGACGCGCTGCGCCATCGAGCTGGGCGGCCAAGACGCCAAGATGATCTTCTTCCGCACCAACGATAAGGGAGACATCGAGGTTGCCGACATGCGCATGAACGGCTCGTGCGCAGGCGGTACCGGTGCATTTATCGACGAGATGGCAAAGCTCATGGGGGTCGGCACCGAATCGGGCGAGTTCGAGCAGCTCGCAAGCCGGGGAACGACCGTCCACGAGGTCTCGGGCCGCTGCGGCGTGTACGCAAAGACCGATATCCAGCCGCTGCTCAACGAGGGCATTCCTACCACCGACCTGGCGCTTTCGGCGCTTCACGCGGTCGCCCGCCAAACGATCGGCGGTCTGGCCCAGGGTATCGACATCGAGCCGCCGGTAATCTTCGAGGGCGGTACGCTCGCCTACAACCCCACACTGGTCCGCGTGTTCCGGGAGCAACTGAATCTATCGGACGATCAGGTTATCGTCCCGCGCGATCCGCAGATCATGGTCGCGCGCGGTGCCGCCCTGTCGCTGACCGACATGTTCGCATCGTCCCAACCGATCGACCTTCCCGACGCTTTTGTCCGGCTGGATAAGCTCGAGACGGTCGCGCCCGCAAGCGGGGAGGGACGTCTTGCCCAGCCCTTTTTTGCCACACCTGCCGAGCAGGCGGATTTTACGGCACGCCATGGCAAAGAGACGCCGGCAAAGGGTCCGGATGCGTATGCGCCCGGAGAGACGGTGCGTGTGGCGCTCGGTATCGATTCGGGGAGCACGACGACCAAGTTCGCCCTGGTCGATGAGGCGGGTGAGCTTGTCGATTCGTTCTACGCGTCTAATAACGGCAGACCGCTCGACGTCGCCCAACAGGGTCTTGTCAGCTTGAAGAACCGCTGGGAGACAGCGGGAGTCACGCTTGCGATCGATGCCGTGGGCACCACGGGATACGGCGAGGAGCTTTTCGCGCGCGCGTTCCACGCCGACTACCATACGGTCGAGACGGTCGCGCACGCCCGCGCCGCGTGCGCATGCGTTCCCGATGCGACCTTCGTGCTCGACATCGGCGGACAGGATATGAAGGCCATCTGGCTCAACCACGGCGTGCTGACCGATATCGTCGTCAACGAGGCGTGCTCTGCGGGCTGCGGCTCGTTCCTCGAGGGTTTTGCCAAAAACCTCGGAATAGCCGTTGAGGATATCGCGACCGAGGCATTTTCGTCCAAAGCCCCCGCCGTTCTCGGCAGCCGCTGCACGGTGTTCATGAACAGCAGCGTCGTTTCCGAGCAGCGGCGCGGTAAGGGTCCGGGCGACATCATGGCCGGTCTCTGCCGTTCGATTATCGAGAACGTGTTCACCAAGGTCATTCGCGTTTCAAATCTCAACCGTCTGGGCGACAAAGTCGTTGTCCAGGGCGGCACGTTCCGAAACGACGCGGTGCTGCGCGCATTCGAGCAGTATCTGGGCAAACCCGTCACGCGTGCGCCCCACCCGGGGCTGATGGGCGCTATCGGTATCGCCCTGCTCGCGCGCGAGGAATGCCGCAAGGGCGACGCCGGCACGTCGTTTATCGGGCTCGATGCCGTGGAGCGCTTCGAGCATCGCGAATTCGGCGGCGTTACCTGCCGTCGGTGCAACAACCGCTGCCAGCGCGCGGTCGTGGCATTTGGCGACGGCTCGCTTTACGTCACGGGCAATCGCTGCCCGCGCGGCGGCGCCATCTCATGGGATGAGCTCGTGCGCGAGGTTCCCGCGGCGGAGGAGCTGCGTCCGCAGGGTGCTTGCGAGGCACAGGCACCCGGCACGGGGCGCGACCGGACCGCGGCTGCCCCCAATCTCTTTGTCGACCGCGAGAAGCTGCTGTTCGAGTCGTACCCCACGGTTCCCGTCAGCGGGGGGCGCGATGTCACGATCGGCATTCCCCGTGTGCTCGAGTTCTGGGACACCATGCCGTTCTGGTCGACGTTCTTCAGCACGCTCGGCTTTAAGGTGCGCGTCTCGGGACGCAGCACCAAGGCGATGTACGAGCGCGGTCTGGCGCACGTCACATCCGACACCGTGTGCTTCCCGGCCAAGCTCGTCCACGGGCACATCCGCAATCTCGTCGACGCCGGCGTCGACCGCATCTTCATGCCCATCATCACGACGGTGCCCACCGAAAACACCGCCTCTACCAGCGAGTGGATGTGCGCCGTCGTAAAGGGATACCCCTACGTGATGCGCAATTCCGATAACCCGGAGGAGCGTTTCGGCGTTCCGTTCGATACGCCGCTGTTCCACTGGTACGACGAGGGCGACCGAAACCGCCAGCTCAAGGCGTGGTGCAAGGAGACCTTCGATATCGATGCCGACCTGGTTGCCAAGGCGACCGAGCAGGCGGACCGCGCGCAGGAGACGTTTGAGAACCAGCTGCAGCTGCGCGGCAGGCAGGTGCTCGAGAACGTGCGCGAGGACGGCGGCTACGCGGTGGTGATCGCATCGCGCCCGTACCACAACGACCCGCTGGTCAACCACGGGCTGCCCAAGCTCTTCTCTGAGCGCGGCATCCCCGTGCTGACGCCCGATGCGGTGCCGGGGGTCTGCAACGTCGATCTTTCCAACAGCCGCATCGACATCGTGAACAACTACCATGCGCGCATGCTGTCGTGCGCGGTCATCGTCGCATCGACGCCCGAGCTCGAGCTCGTGCAGATGGGCAGCTTCGGCTGCGGCCACGATGCGTATCTCACCGACGAGATCGCGCGCATGATGGGCGAGATGGGCTCCAAGGTTCCGATGATGATCAAGCTCGATGAGAGCGACGTCGCCGGTCCCATGGGCATTCGCGTGCGTTCGTTTATCGAGTCGGTCAACCGTCGTCGCGCGGAGGAGCGTGCCGAGGGCGCCCGGGTGCACGCGGTCCATCCGCTCGACGACCCGTATAAGGTCAAGTACACCAAGCGCGACCGGCACGACAAGATCGCGCTGGTCCCCAACACCTCCCATGCGTTCTGCAGGCTCATGACCGCGGCGATGCGCAATCAGGGCGTGCGCGCCGAGGCCCTTGATATCGGGCGCGAGGATGCCATCCGCCTGGGCAAACGCTATGTGCACAACGACATCTGCTTCCCCGCGCAAATCGTGATCGGCGAGGCGCTCGCGGCACTCGAGAGCGGTAAGTACGACCCGCACGACGTCGCCGTGGTGACTGGCAAGTATATCGGCGACTGCCGCCTGACGCACTACATGCCCCTGCTGCGCCGCGCGCTCGACGACGCGGGATACGACTATGTCCCGGTGCTCACCAACGACGACGTCGATGCCCACAATGCGCATCCGGGCTTCAAGCTCGGCCTTGGCCCGAGCATCCAGATCGCCTACGGTCTTCCCATGATCGATGCCCTCGAGGCCATGCTTAGGCGCATCCGTCCCTACGAGCTCGAGAAGGGCGCGGCGGACGCTGCGTTCGACCGCGCGCTCGATGAGGTTATCGAGGGCATGGAGCGCTCCGGGCTGAGAGGCCAGGCGACGGGCTTCAAACGCGCGCTTGCGATCATGGACGCCGTTCCGTACGACCGCTCGAACCCGCATCCGACCGTTCTCATCGTGGGCGAGTACCTGCTCAATTTCCATCTCGGCGCCAACCACGAGATCGAGCGCTACCTCGAGGACAACGGGCTCGAGGTCATCGAGGCGCGCATGACCGACGTGATCCGCAAGACCTATTTCTACAAGCATGCGCAGTCGCGCGAGTTCCACGTCGACCTGTCGCTGCCCGAAAAGGCCTGGTACGCCACGGCGGACAACCTGTTCGAGCTCGCGCACGACCGTTGCGACCGCCTGGGCGCGGCGAGCCCGCTCTACGAGCCGCCGACGCGCATGCCCGAGCTCGTGCGCGCGAGCGATAAGATCCTGCACCATACGTTCGATGCGGGCGAGGGCGTGCTGATTCCGGCGGAGATTCTCGAGCACGCCAAGCGCGGCTGCCGCAACTTCGTGATCCTGCAGCCGTTCGGGTGTCTGCCCAACCATGTCGTGGGGCGCGGGCTCATCCATGCGCTCAAGGAGCAGTATCCCACGGCGCAGTTCCTGCCGCTCGACTACGATCCCGACGTGAGCTTCGCCAACGTGGAGAACCGTCTTCAGATGCTCATCATGAACGCCAAGGCGCAGGGGTGCGGTGAGGCGCATGGCGAGACCGCGTAAGGACGCCGATGCGCCCGATGCACGCACCCGTATCATCGAGGCGTTTTGGGAGCTCATCGAGAACAACAGCATCTTCGAGCTGTCGGTTGGCGAGGTGACCCGCGCCGCCCAGTGCAATCGCGGAACGTTTTACTACTATTTTCACGATTTCGATGAACTCGTCGCCATCGCCATAGCCCAGCTGCTGCAGGATAACGAGCTCATCACCGATGCCCTCTGGCATTTTTCGAGCGAGGGCGACCTTTCGGCGTTCGACCGGCGCGACGTCCGCTGCCTGCTGCGGCGCATCGTCATCACCATGAGGGCGGGTGCCGCCGAGCAGGTCGTGCAGGGCATCCATACGATCATCATCGACCGCGTGAGAGAGATCGTCCACCCCGACGGAGAAGAGCTCAAGGCAGATTCGAGCTTTGCGGTGGGCTTTCTGGTCTCGGGCATCATGGGCTTTGTGATGGCGGTCGGCTTTGCCCGGGAGGGCGGCGAGGAGATAGACCTCGAGCAGCCGGGGGACAGCGCGTGCGCGTACCTGAGGGCGGTCGCCATGCAGACGGTGGAAACGGTCGCGCAAGTCGAGGGCGTCGATACATCCGAGCTGCTCGAACGCGTCTCCAAGGAGGCCGATGCCTATCGCGCATCGCGTGCGACGAGTCCCGACGTGGTGAAAGACGCCTAGGGTTTCTCTTGCGGGGCGCCTGTCGCGCATCGCGCGGTGAGTCCCGCGATGCGGTCATAACCTGCATTCATGTGAGCCGGGTTTATAGATATTCCTCCAGCTGTTAACATAGACAACCTGTGGGTAAAGAGACAAAAGCGCCGCCGACGGGCGGGCGTTTTGATTTCGATGAACTCATGTAAGGAAACGAGCATGTTAGATAGATTTACCGATCGAGCGCGCAAGGTCATGTCGATGGCCAAACAGGAGGCGCTCGATCTGCACTCAAATAAGGTGGGCACCGAGCATCTGCTGCTCGCGCTTGCCAAGGAGGACGAGGGCATTGCCGCCGAGGCGCTGCGCTCGCTCGATATCTCCTACGACGACATCATGGACACCCTCAAAGAGGTCCAGACCACGGTTCCCGAGCCCAGTGAGGAGACCGAGGCGGCCAAGCTCGCCTTTACGCCGCTCGTCATTAGCGTGATGGAGCGTTCATTCCGCGTGGCGCGTGAGAACAACCAGACCTACGTGTCGACCGAGCACCTGCTCATCGGTATCGTCGAAGAGGGCAACGGCATGGCCATGGACATCCTCATGCGCCTGGGTGTGTCGTCCGCCTCCATCAAAAAGGCTATCGAGAAACTCACCGCCAAGGACCAGGACAAGAAGCGTCCGCTCGCCGGCGCCGGTGCTGGTCGTCCCGGTGCGGGCCTGCCGTTCTTTAGCGGCTCGGATGCCTCTCAGCAAAAGGGGAGCGGCACCGACACGCTCAAGCAGTTCGCCACCAACCTCACTCAAAAGGCGCGCGACGGCGAGCTCGATCCCGTGATTGGCCGCGAAAAGGAAGTCCAGCGCATGATGGAGATCCTTTCGCGCCGCACCAAGAACAACCCGCTTATCCTGGGCGACCCCGGCGTGGGCAAGACGGCCATCGTCGAGGGCCTGGCGCAGCAGATCGCTGCCGGCAACGTGCCCGAGAATCTCATGAACCAGAACATCTGGACGCTCGACCTGCCGGGCCTCGTTGCGGGCGCCAAGTATCGCGGTGAGTTTGAGGAGCGCCTCAAGAACGTGATCCAGGAGGCCACCGAGGCTGACGACGTCATCCTGTTTATTGACGAGATGCACACCATCATCGGTGCCGGTTCTGCCGAGGGCTCCATCGACGCGAGCTCCATGCTCAAGCCCGTGCTTGCACGCGGTGCCTTCCAGATTATTGGCGCCACCACGGCCGAGGAATTCCGCAAGTACCTCACCAAAGACCCAGCCTTCGAGCGTCGCTTCCAGACTATCGATGTCGAGGAGCCGAGCGTCGAGGACACCGTCAAGATCCTGACCGCGCTTAAGCCGCGCTACGAGGAGCACCACCATGTGCGCTACACGCAGGGCGCTATCGAGGCTGCCGCGAACCTTTCCAACCGCTACATCCAGGATCGCTTCCTGCCCGATAAGGCCATCGACCTCATCGACGAGGCCGGTGCCCGCGCTCGCATCGCCGCGAATCGTGCGCCCGAGCCGGTGCGCGAGGCCGAGCATCGCATAGAGGAGCTCAAGGCCGCCGCGCAGGAGGCCACCGAGAGCGACGACATGAACAAGGCCGCCGAGATCACCGAGCAGCAGAAGGCCGCCGAGATTGAGCTCGCCGAGGCCAAGGCCGCCTGGACCGCCGAGCTCGACGCCAGCCCGCTCACCATCGACGTGAGTCAGATTGCCGACATCGTGTCCGTGACCTCTGGCGTGCCGGTTTCCTCGCTCACCGAGAGCGAGAGCCGTCGCCTGCTGCAGACCGAAAGCGTGCTCAAGACCCGCATTATCGGCCAGGACGAGGCCGTCGAGGCCGTCGCCAAGGCCGTGCGCCGCAGCCGCTCGCCGCTCAAGGACCCGCGTCGTCCCGGTGGTAGCTTTATCTTCCTTGGTCCCACCGGCACAGGCAAGACCGAGCTCGCCAAGACGCTCGCCGAGTACCTCTTTGGCAGTAAGGACGCGCTCATCAGCTTCGACATGTCGGAGTTCGGCAGCGAGTTCGAGGTCTCCAAGCTTATCGGTAGCCCTCCGGGTTACGTGGGCCACGACGAGGGCGGTCAGCTTACCAAGGCCGTTCGTCGTCACCCGTACTCGGTCGTGCTGTTCGACGAGATCGAGAAGGCGCACCCCGACATCTTCAACATTTTGTTGCAGGTGCTGGAGGAGGGTCGCCTGACTGATAGCCAGGGCAAGACGGTCGACTTCCGCAATACCGTGATCATCATGACGTCCAACGTGGGCGCCCGCGAGATCGCGCAGGATGCGAGCGTTGGCTTTGGCACCACCGGCGAGCAGGGCCTCACCTCGAGTGAGATCAAGGGCCGTGCGATGGGCGAGCTCAAGCGCCTGTTCCGCCCCGAGCTGCTCAACCGTATCGACGACATTGTGGTGTTCCAGAAGCTCTCGGGCGAGAACCTGACCAAGATCGCGCACCTGCTGGTGGACGACCTGCGTCAGCGCCTGATTGCCAACGGCATGAACATCAAGCTCACCGATGCGGCCTATGACAAGATCGTGGCCGAGGGCACCGACCTCACCAACGGCGCGCGTCCGCTGCGCCGTGCTATCCAAAAGCTCATCGAGGATCCGCTGTCCGAGGAACTGCTGGCCGGCGAGTGGGGCGAGGGCGATACCGTCCTGTGCGACGTGGCCGATGGCAAGTTTGTCTTTAGCCACGGCACGGGCGAGATCCCGGCACCGCGTCCGGTGGGCACGCTCGGTGGCGATACCGCCCCGGCGGCACCGCACACCGGCAACGCCGCGCCCGTGAGCGGCGGCGTGACCTCGGGCCCCGGCGGCATGATGCAAGCCGGTTCCGGCGCGCTGTAGGGCGTGGCGACAATTTGATACGCGCAATCGAGGCGCTCCGGAAAGGGCGCCTCGATTTGTAGAGCTGCGGAAGTTGTGACCGTTACGCTATACGGTCCACCGTTAGCCGATGATGCGAGGGCGCTCGGCGTTTTCGACTGGTTTATGCACGCAAAGTCTGGGAATATACAAGTCGCACGTCTTACTGTCTAACCAGTTGCGCCAAGGAGGCACCATGGACTACAAGATTACCGGCTACGAGCCCGCCCAGCTGTTCCATTTCTTTGAGGAGGTCAGCGCGATCCCCCGTGGGTCTGGCAACGAGAAAGGCATCAGCGATTTCCTGGTCGCGTTTGCCAAGGAGCGCGGTCTCGATGTGTATCAGGACGAGGTCTACAACGTCATCATTCGCAAGCCCGCATCTGCCGGCGCCGAGAATGCCCCGACCGTAATGCTGCAGGGCCACATCGATATGGTGTGCGACAAGTTGGGCTCCGTTGAGCACGACTTTACGACTGATGGTATCGACCTGGTCGTCAAGGACGGCGTCCTCACCGCTAACGGCACCACTCTGGGCGCCGACAACGGTATTGCCGTCGCTCTGATGCTCACTGTTCTCGATGACGATTCGATCGTTCACCCCGCCCTCGAGTGCGTATTCACCACCGACGAGGAGACTGGCCTGGTCGGCGCCGAGACGCTCGACAAGTCCCAGATCAGCGCCCGCACCATGATCAACCTCGACTCCGAGGAAGAGGGCGTTGCTACCGTCAGCTGCGCCGGCGGTGTCGTCGTTACCTACACCTGCCCGATCGCGCGCGAGCACAAGACCGGTAGCACCCTCACGCTCGACATCTCCGGCCTGCTGGGCGGCCACTCCGGCAGCGATATCAACCTGGAGCACGGCAACGGCAACCTCATCATGGCCCGCATCATCGACCGCCTGATGGTCGCTGGCGAGCCCGCCATCGTTAGCTTTAACGGCGGCACCAAGGACAACGCCATCAACCGTGAGTGCAAGGCTGTTCTGGTCTACGCCGACCACGCTGCCGCCGAGGCCGCGGCCCAGATCGCAAAGGGCATCATCGCCGACGTTACTGCCGAGCTCGAGGTCTTCGACCCCGGCTTTACCTGCACCGTCGAGATTGCCGACGACGCCGAGGTCGAGGCCATGGACCAGAAGTCCGCGCTTGCCCTCATCCGCGCCCTGCGTCTTGCCCCCAACGGCGTGATTCGCCGCAACGTCGCCACCGACGGCTCCGTCGAGGTTTCCTCCAACATCGGTGTGGTTGCCACTTCTGACGACGAGGTCAAGATCATGCTGTCCCCGCGCTCCTCGATCACCTCGCTGCAGAACGAGTTCAAGGACCGTCTGCAGACGCTGGCCGATGTCCTGGGCTTCGACGCCAAGTTTGAGTTTGAGTATCCCGGCTGGAGCTATGCCGAGCATTCGCCGGTCCGCGAAGTCTTTGTCGAGAGCTATCGAGAGCTCTTTGGCTCCGAGCTGCGCATCGAGTCCATTCACGCCGGCCTTGAGTGCGGCCTGTTTGCCGAGGCCCTGCACGGCCTGGACGCCATCGCCGTGGGCCCGACGCTCTCCGATGTCCACACCCCGGACGAGAGCATGGAGCTCGCTTCTGCCGAGCGCTTCTACGAGCTGCTCATCGACGTCCTCAAGCGTCTCGCTGCGTAAAGGTCGCCTGTGAAGCCGCTCTAAAACGGCTGGCTATGAAAACGGCCGCCTGGCGTAATGCCGGGCGGCCGTTATTCGTCACAGTGCAAGGATCCCAAGGTGCTCAAGCAAGATCTTGAGTCCGATGAGGACGAGTACGACGCCACCCACGATGGTGGCGAGTTTTTCGTAGCGCGCGCCAAAGGTGTGGCCGATCGCCACGCCAGCGATGGAGAAGACAAAGGTCGTGATGCCAATGAGCGACACGGCGGGAACGATGTCGACCGAAAGCGCGGCGAACGAGATGCCCACGGCCAGGGCGTCGATTGAGGTGGCGATGGCGAGGATCAGGTACTCGCCCAGGTCAATCTTATCGGCATCCTTGCCGTCGCCTTCATTCTCGTCTTCGGTAAAGGCTTCCCACAGCATTTTGCCGCCGATGAAGGCCAAAAGGATGAAGGCGATCCAATGGTCGATGGGTCCGATGATGCCCATGAATTGACTGCCGAGCGCCCATCCGATTACGGGCATGCCGGCCTGAAAGCCGCCAAAGAACAGGCCGAGCACCACGGCGACTTTAAGGTTGATCTTTTTCATGCCGAGACCCTTGCAGATGGAAACGGCAAAGGCGTCCATCGAAAGGCCAACGGCGAGCAACACGAGCTCTGCGAGTCCCATAGTCTGGCTCCCTCTCTGCGGGCGGGCCCGCGTGTACCTCTTGGGGGAGTAACAAAAAAGACCCGTGGCGTACGCGTTGCGCGCACAGCCACGAGTCTCGTTCATTAAGGCAAGCCAGGCCGCATCGGCCAGTGTGTTGACTTGCCGCGCCACCGGAGGCGAACCCGATCACGCGACTACTCCCTCATTTATGCGAATCCCGATGCTACCACATAAGCAGCTCATTTGGATTGGGGCTCTCAGCTGTGTTCGCTCATTCTGTAAGCATCGGATTTTGCGGGCGTCACAGGGGCAAACCGTGAGAAACTTATTGACGTTTATGGAGCGTATACGATGGGAGCGATGCCTTGGATAAGAACGAGCTGCAAAAGCGTATGGAACAGGCCATTCGCCTGACGGCACCTGGCCAGCCGATCCGCACCGCCCTCGACATGATCATTGCCGGTCACCTGGGCGCCCTTATCTGCGTCGGCGACACCGAAAACGTGCTCGCCGCCGGTAACGACGGCTTCCCGCTCAACATTTCGTTTACCTCGAACCGCCTGTTCGAGCTTTCCAAGATGGACGGTGCCATCGTCATCGACGGCGACCTCACCCAGATCCTGCGCGCCAACTTTCACCTCAATCCCGATCCCTCGCTCGCCACGAGTGAGACGGGCATGCGTCACCGCACTGCCGCTCGCATGTCGGTGCTCACCGACGCCATCGTGATCTCGGTTTCGGCTCGTCGCGCCGTCGTTAACGTGTACGTCCACGGCAAGAGTTACGAGATCCAGCCCGTCACCACCATCATGAGCTCGGTCAACCAGCTCGTCGCCACGCTCCAGACTACCCGTCAGTCGCTCGACCGCTCCCTGCTGCGCCTGACGGCCCTCGAGCTCGACGACTACGTCACGCTCGCCGACATTACCGGTATTTTCTCGAGCTTCGAGATCATGCAGCAGGCAAAGACCGAGCTTAAGGATTGCATTGTCAAGCTGGGCAACCAGGGCAAGCTCGTGCAGATGCAGCTCGAGCAGCTCGCGGGCTCCAGCATGGATACCGAATACGACTTGATGATCCGCGACTACGCAAGCGATTCCTCTGAGGCCAACGCCGAGAAGATTCGCGCTGAGCTTGCCCGTATGACGCCTAAGGACCTGTCCGACCCGCAGCACGTGGCGGCAGTTCTGGGCTATGACGACCTGGACGAGGACTCCGTCATGTCGCCGCTGGGCCTGCGCACGCTTTCTCGCGTGTCCGTCGTGCGCGACGGCGTGGCCGAGAAGATCGTCGACGAGTACGGCTCGCTGCAGGAGCTCATGGACGACATCAGCGAGGATCCGGAGCGCCTGGGCGACTTTGGCGTTAACAACCCTGCCATTCTTGCGGACTCCCTGTACCGCATGAAGGGCACCAAACAGGGGAACGCATAATGGCGCCCGTATGCGCCGTGGTCGTTGCCGGTGGCAGCGGCCAGCGCTTTGGTAACCCCGGTGGCAAGCAGCTCGTCAATGTGGCGGGCCGTCCGCTTATGAGCTGGTCCATCCGCGCATTTGACCGTAGCGATAAGGTTGGCCACATCGTCGTGGTTTGCCCTGCCGAGCGTCGTGCCGAGATGCGCCGCCTGGCCATCGACCCGTTTGACTATGACACGCCCATCAGCTTTGCCGATGCCGGCGTGACCCGCCAGGATTCCACCCGCGCCGGCGTGCACGCGGTGCCGGCGGGCTTTGAATACGTCGCCATTCACGATGGCGCTCGTCCGCTCATTACGACCGAGGCCATCGATCATGCGATCGACGTGCTCGTGAGCGACCGTGCCCTCGATGGTGTCGTGTGCGGTCAGCCCGCGATCGACACGCTCAAGATCGTCGATGGCGACAACATCGTCGAGACGCCGCCGCGCGAGCTCTATTGGGCCGCGCAGACGCCGCAGATCTTTAGCGTCGATGCTATGAAGCGCGCCCACGCCGCTGCTATTGCCGAGGGCTTTATCGGTACCGATGATTCGTCGTTGGTCGAGCGCATGGGCGGACGCGTCCGCTGCGTCCAGAGCCCGCGCGACAACCTTAAGGTGACGGTGCCCGAGGACTTGCGTCCCGTAACCGCGATTCTGCTTGGCCGCATGGCCGAGGGAGAGGACCTTCCCCATGTTCAGTAACCTGCGCATTGGCCATGGCTACGACGTTCACCGTCTGGTGGAGGGGCGTCGATGTATCATCGGCGGTGTCGATATTCCCTACGAGCGTGGCCTGCTGGGCCACTCGGATGCCGATGTGCTCGCGCACGCCTTGGCCGACGCCATTCTGGGCGCCTGCCGCGGGGGAGACATCGGCAAGCTATTCCCCGATACCGACCCCGCCTATGAGGGTGCTGATTCGATGGTGCTGCTCGCTCGCGTGATGGGCTATGCGCGCGAGCTGGGCTTCGAGTTTGTCGATGCCGATTGCACCATTGCCTGTCAGCAACCCAAGATCACCCCGCACCGCGATGCCATGCGCGCCAACCTTGCCCATGCCCTGGGCGTTGACGTCGAAAACGTGGGCGTCGCCGCCACTACGACCGAAAAGCTCGGTTGGGAAGGCCAGGGCGAGGGAATCGGCGCCTGGGCCGTCTGCCTGCTACAGAAAACCGTTAAGGAGTAACGAATGCGTATCTATAACAGCGCTACCCATAAAAAGGAAGAGTTCCAGCCCATCGAGTCCGGCAAGGTCCGCATGTACGTGTGCGGCCCCACGGTCTACGACAACATCCACATCGGCAATGCCCGCACGTTCATCAGCTTTGACGTGATTCGTCGCTGGCTCATCGCGAGCGGCTACGAGGTCACGTTTGCCCAGAACCTCACCGATGTCGATGACAAGATCATCAAGCGCGCCAACGAGCAGGGCCGCACTGCCGCCGAGGTCGCGACGGAGTTCTCGGACAAGTTCATCGGCGTCATGCGCGCCGCCAACGTGCTCGATCCCGATGTGCGCCCCCGCGCCACCAAGGAGATCGGCCCCATGATCGCCATGATCAAGACGCTTATCGAGCAGGGCCACGCTTACGCAGCCGATAACGGCGATGTGTACTTTGCCGTGCGCAGCGATCCCAACTATGGTCAGGTCTCGGGCCGCAACATCGACGACCTTATGGTTGGCGCGCGCATCGAGGAGAACGAGGACAAGAACGACCCGCTCGACTTTGCCCTGTGGAAGGCCGCCAAGCCCGGCGAGCCCAGCTGGCCGAGCCCCTGGGGCGAGGGCCGTCCCGGTTGGCACACCGAGTGCGCCGCCATGGTGCATCGCTACCTGGGTACTCCGATCGACATCCACGGCGGCGGCTCCGATCTTGCCTTCCCGCATCACGAGAACGAGTGCGCTCAGGCCACCTGCGCCTGGCACCAGGGCTTCTCCAACACCTGGATGCACACGGGCATGCTGCTGGTCGACGGCGAGAAGATGTCCAAGTCGCTTGGTAACTTCTTTACGCTGGCCGAGGTCCTCGAACAGCACTCCGCTGCCGCCCTGCGCCTGCTGATGCTGCAGACGAGCTATCGCTCGCCGCTCGACTTTTCTTGGGAGCGCCTGGAGGGTGCCGAGAACTCGCTCACGCGTATCGCCGGTACGGTCGAGAACCTGCGCTGGGCCGCGAGCCATGCGACGGCCGATGCCGATGCGGCTGCCGCCGAGGCGTTTGCCGCCAAGGCCGCCGAGACTCGTGCCACCTTTAAGGAGTGCATGGACGACGACTTTAACACCGCCGGTGCCATGGGTGCCGTCTTTGGCTTTGTGACCGAGTGCAACCAGTACCTGGAGCAGGCGGGCGACGCTGCCGACAAGGCCGCCGCGCTTGCCGCCGCCGACACGCTGGCCGAGCTGCTCGATACGCTTGGCGTTGAGCTCCCCGAGCCCAAGGTCGAGTTGCCGCTGGGCCTGCTGGGCGTTGCCGCCGGTTTGGTTGCCTACACGGGTGACGACGTGGACGAGGCCGCTGCCAAGATTCTCGAGGCCCGCGCCGAGGCCCGCGCCGCCAAGAACTGGGATCTGGCCGACGCCATCCGCGACCAGCTCAAGGACCTGGGCCTGACGATCGAGGATACGACCGCCGGCACCCGTATTAAGACTCTCTAGTATTTGTTGACCGTTCGAGGTGCGGCAGATTGCCTTGAAAGAGGAGGGCATAGACCTGGTGGTCATGCCCGACGATTGAAAGGCAAGGTGCCGTGGCTCGGACGGTCGATTCTTGTTCGTTATGTATTTAGGAGGTCGCTTTATGGCCGACAATCGCAAGCGTGCACCGCGTGGAGGCAAGCAGGCTGCTTCTGACTCGCGTCCGATTCGCCGCAACGACCGCGCTGCCGCTCCCAAGGGCCAGCGCGAGCGCTCCCAAGCCCAGGCTGCGCGTCCGCAGCGCGATCGCAACCGCGACAACGTTCAGGCTCCCAAGGGCGAGTTTATCGAAGGTCGTCGTGCAGCCGCCGAGGCGCTGCGTACCGGCTTTCCCGTCAAGTGTGCGCTCATCGCCGAGGGCGGGGAGCGCGATGCCGCCCTGTCTCGTCTGGTCGATGACCTCAACGCCGCCGGTGTCCGCATTAAGTATGTGCCGCGTGCGCAGCTCGATGCGCTGTCGAGCCATGGCGCTCACCAGGGCATTGCGCTCGAGGTTGGTAACTTCCCTTACGCTGATGTTGCCGATATCCTCGACCGCGCGGGCGACGGTCCGGCGCTTGTCGTTGTGCTCGACCATGTGACCGACGACGGCAACTTTGGTGCCATCGTGCGCTCCGCCGAAGTCGTGGGCGCGGCGGGCGTCATCATTGCCAACAAGCGCGCTGCCGGCGTGACCGTTGGCAGCTACAAGACTTCCGCCGGCGCCGTCATGCACCTGCCTATCGCGCAGGTTCCCAATATCGCCCGTGCACTCGACGACCTCAAGGCCGCTGGCTTTTGGGTGGGCGGTGCCTCCGAGCACGCCGAGGGCAGCTGCTGGGATGCTCCCTTCGAGGGCCGCGTGGCGCTCGTCATGGGCTCCGAGGGCGACGGCATCTCGCGCCTGGTGCTCGAGAAATGCGACTTTTTGACCAAGCTTCCCCAGCGCGGCATGACCGAGAGTCTCAACGTTGCCCAGGCGACCACCGCGCTGTGCTTTGAGTGGCTGCGCCGTAATGCCGGCGAGCTCATGGGGGAGGAGTAGCGCATGTCCAAGAAGAACCGCGCTAAGTCCAAGGCCAAGCGCTTTGGCGAGGGCTCGGCCAAGCCGATTGTTTCGGCCGCGACCTATGGCGTGGGCGGCAATGCGTTTGCGCAGGCTATCGCCGACCCAGTCTCGACGGTGCACTCCAATAAGCCTGAGCTGCTGGTGGTCGACGGTTACAACGTGATCCACTGCACGCCGCGCTACGAAAAGCTCGTGTACGACCATTCCGACGATCCGTATTCCAGCGACGTTCACGATATGGCGCGCACCGCCCTCATCAACGACGTCGCCGCTTTTGCCCAGGGCCGTTACGAGGCCGTAATCGTGTTTGACGGCGCGGGCAATATCTCCAGCGAGCGCCCCAACCTACCGGCCCGCGGCGTGCGCATTGAGTTTTCGCCGACGGGTGTTTCGGCCGATACCGTGGTGCAGAAGCTCTGCATCGAGGCACGTGAGGAAGGTCGCGCGTGCTCCGTGGTATCGAGCGACGGCACGATCCAGGCCGTCGTCATGGGCAAGGGCGTTACGCGCATCTCGAGCCGTATGCTGGTAGACGAGATTAAACAGATCGATAACGACGTTCACGAGGCAGAGGAAGCTCCGCAGATCAAGATGACTCTGGGCAGTCGCCTGAGCCCCGATGCCCTGGCCAAGCTCAAGGCCCTGCGCGGGAGGTAGGGGAGTTGGCGGGGCAATGCTGCCTCGCTAACTCCATTCAGCGATGTCGATCATTCTTTCGAGGCGCCACGTTAGCGCCTCTTTTAGATATGGCAGCCTTGCCGTGAGCGCGTCGTTTCTGGAAAGAATCTCGATTGCCTCGTCAACGAAGCCTTCGAGTTTGTCGCCGTCAAACCAGCCCATGTCCTCGACGAGCAACATTTGTTTGGCGGGGCTTGAATGAAATTGTGCGCTGGTAAAACTGTGCTCTCCCGCCCTAAGCTCCTCTAGTGATATGTTGCACCAGAGCGATGAGCCCGAATCGAAGATGGGGGCAGGTCTGCAAGCTTGCGTGTTTACGTTTCGCACGAGGCCGAAGTTGCGCCAATGACGATCGTAGTTGGCAATGATGTCGTCACATACGATCATGCGGTCAAGGGCATCCTTGACGCCTGTCACCCCGAGCTCCTCGCAGTTTGCTACATATCGCTCGTAGTCGGTTAGCCGTTCATCTGCGTTTGCGTGCTGGTTTACATAGAACGCAGGGACATACTCTTCTTCATCAGTTAAGAAGACATCGCATGTGCTCAGGGCGGAAGTGCCCGTGCCCTCGAGCGAGTAAGGCACATAATCGCAGGCGTTTAGGATGCGACGGTGGAGCGCGGTCGCCACCAGCTCGTTATAAGGTTCCTGGTCCAGGTGCGCTCCTGCCTTATGCAGAATTCGACGTTCGCCCTCGCACGTCCAGTACTTTTGAAGATTGCCGTCCGAGGTGTTATCGGGCTTTGCGGCAGCCGCTTTTCCCTCTGGGGCGAAGGGCGCGATGCTGAGAGAGACGTCATCAAAGGCGTTATTGAAGAAATTGATATCCTCCCAGGTGAGACCGGAACCTTGGGGCCTAATCCAATACTGGTCGGATAAGGAGAGGCCGAGATTTCGCTGGACGAGTTCATCGGGAACATCGACTGCGGCTTCTGCAAGCAGGGAGGCTAGCCCAATGCGTGCGAGCGGGATACCGCGGCCGCGCCACCAGATGCGGAAGGAGTCTAGCGATATGGGGCTATTAGGGCCAAATACTCCAATAGGGGCGTGGGCGTAATCGATGTCGGCACCGATGTGGGTAAAGTCTTTTCGCGATGTACTGTAGACCAGCTGAGCGACTTCGTACGTGCGGTTCAAGAGGGTGAACGCGATCTCGCTCTTACCGTGGCCGCGGCGGGGACGTCCCCCCGTTTTGGTCACAGAGCGGAGTCGCGTGTCGACGCTGTCTTTGTCGATGAGCCATACACCAGAAGCCTTGCGGGCCTCAAGTGCTCCGTTTTTTATGAGCTCCTGCACCCTGCGCGGAGTGATGCCGAGCAGCTCGGCGGCTTCTTTGGTAGTAAGCATCGCGAAACCCTTCGCCAGAACGAATAGTTTTATATATAGCAATTGTAATTAAAACTATTCGTTCTGGCGAATGGTTTTAAGATTGAGGGCGCACTGACAGAAATGAACGGGCCTGGTACGCGTTGTTGCTGGATTTTGCATATTTGTATAACGCCGTGCGGCCTGTTGCGCCCCGTCCGCAATTCCTTTATTCTTAACTCGCTTCGCGTGAAAGCGCCAAGTGTGCCAGTGTGGCGCAACGGTAGCGCAACTGATTTGTAATCAGTGGGTTGCAGGTTCGATTCCTGTCACTGGCTCCATGAGAGTTTCGGGCTCTGTTCCCTTGTGGGACAGGGCCCGTTTCTATTTATGTCGATAAATCAGCGTGTTTGGCGCCAACCAAGCTTCAGGTTTGTCTCGATCCGTAACACGAGTGGGCTGAAGACCCTCCTTATAGTTACAGATCGAAACATTGCCAAGGGAAGGCCGATAACATCTCGATCCGTAACACGAAGAGGCTGAAAACCGTTCTTACTGTTACAGAATGAGACGTAAGCGGGGGTTTCTGCGAAACATCTCGATCTGTAACAGATAGGGGAGGAATAACCCTCTTACTGTTACAGGTCGAGACATAGGCCGGGGCGAGGTTGGTCATCGTCATCGAGCGTGGATTATCGGACACACGAGCGTGGAAAATCTTCCGCCTAGTGAATGAGCGTGGATAATCTGCCACTTTGGATTCGATGGCACGGCAAAGTGGGAGATTATCCACGCTCGATTTCAAACGGAAGAAAATCCACGCTCGATTTTGCCTGGGAAGAGCAATCTTCTGTCTGGGCAGCCCCGATCTCGACCTATATATAGGTGCAAATAAGCTGGTATCGAAGTTCGATACTGAAGGTGTACTCCACTACAGCAAAGTGTTACCTTGGGAAACGTCACCTCAGTATCCAAAACCACTGTCCTTCATATCCAAACTCAATAAAACCGCAGGTCACGGCTATATAGATACGCCCGGCACCGTGTATCTAGAGGTTTTCGTTGACAGCCCCCAAGGTGGCATCGTATTATCTTCTTCGTTCGCGGGGGCGGCGGTCCAAAAGACCAAAGGACCTGCGGATACTTGAACGATTGGGAGTTTGCCCGAGTGGTTAATGGGGACGGGCTGTAAACCCGTTGGCTCTGCCTACATAGGTTCGAATCCTATAGCTCCCACCCGTCAAGTGCCTGTATAGCTCAGTCGGTAGAGCACTTCGTTGGTAACGAAGAGGTCACCAGTTCAAGTCTGGTTGCAGGCTCCATCCGGCGGTGTAGCTCAGTTGGTTAGAGCACACGGTTCATACCCGTGGCGTCACTGGTTCGAATCCAGTCACCGCTACCATAGGTAACACGGTGGCTTCTCAATAGTATGTTGAGAGGCCACTATGGTATAAAGGCAAAGTCCCGTCCGGGGACGACCTGTTAAGAGGAGGGCTTTATGGCCAAAGAGAAGTTTGAGCGCACTAAGCCGCATGTTAACATCGGCACCATTGGTCACGTCGACCACGGCAAGACCACGCTGACCGCTGCCATCACCAAGGTTCTCTCCGAGACCGAGGGCTGCAAGGCTGACTTCACTGCGTTCGAGAACATCGACAAGGCTCCCGAGGAGCGCGAGCGCGGCATTACGATTTCCGTCTCCCACGTTGAGTACGAGACCGCTGCCCGTCACTACGCTCACGTTGACTGCCCGGGCCACGCTGACTACGTCAAGAACATGATCTCCGGCGCTGCTCAGATGGACGGCGCTATCCTGGTCATCGCCGCTACCGACGGCCCCATGGCTCAGACCCGCGAGCACATCCTGCTCGCCCGTCAGGTCGGCGTTCCCTACATCGTCGTCTTCCTGAACAAGTGCGACATGGTCGACGATGACGAGCTCATCGACCTCGTCGAGATGGAGACCCGTGAGCTCCTCTCCGAGTACGATTTCCCCGGCGACGACATCCCCGTCATCCGTGGCTCCGCTCTGGGCGCTCTCGAGGGCGACGCCAAGTGGATGGACGCCATTCGCGAGCTCATGAAGGCCGTCGACGAGTACATCCCGACGCCTGCTCGTAACAACGACCTCCCGTTCCTGATGGCCGTTGAGGACGTTATGACCATCTCCGGCCGTGGTACCGTTGCTACCGGCCGTGTCGAGCGCGGTGAGCTCAAGCTCAACGAGCCCGTCGAGATCGTCGGCATCAAGCCGACCCAGACCTCCGTTGCCACCGGCATCGAGATGTTCCGCAAGACCATGGACTTCTGCGAGGCTGGCGACAACGTGGGCATCCTGCTCCGCGGCATCAAGCGCGAGGACATCGAGCGCGGCCAGGTTCTCTGCAAGCCCGGTTCGGTTACCCCGCACACCAAGTTCACCGGCGAGATCTACGTTCTGACCAAGGAGGAGGGCGGCCGTCACACCCCGTTCTTCGATGGTTATCGTCCTCAGTTCTACTTCCGTACCACCGACGTTACCGGTACGGTCAAGCTCCCCGAGGGCACCGAGATGGCTATGCCTGGTGACCACATCACCATCGAGGGCGACCTCATCCACCCGATCGCCATGGAGGAGGGCCTGCGCTTCGCTATCCGCGAGGGTGGCCACACCGTCGGTTCGGGCATCGTCTCCACGATCATTGAGTAAATTAGCTCTTTGATATAGCTGACTTAGAGAACCCGGCACTTATAGGGGTGCCGGGTTCTTTTCTGCAATGGATATTGAGCCGTTGCTGGTGTCGAGAGGATCGATAATGGTCCTGGATGCACCGTCGATTAGATCTCGATGGCTTCATTGATGTGTTCCAAATATGAATGGATCCACCGAGAACCAATTGACTCGAGGTTTTCATTGACAGCACTTACGTGGAGCTGATAAAGTAACAACTCGTGCCCGTACGGGGCGGAAATGAAAGGTTCAGGATACATGCGTACTCTAGTTACTCTTGCGTGCACTGAGTGCAAGCGCCGCAACTATACGACCACCAAGAACAAGTCGACCATGCCTGATCGTATGGAGATCAAGAAGTATTGCCCCTGGTGCCGTCACCACACGCTGCACAAAGAGACTCGCTAGTCTCTAGTCACATACGCCAGTAGTTCAATTGGTAGAGCATCGGTCTCCAAAACCGAGTGTTGAGGGTTCGAGTCCTTCCTGGCGTGCCAGTCATTATTCCGTAAGCTCCCACTTGGGGGCTTACGGTTTACTCATGTATAAGCGCATTGCGCGGAGGTAACCCAAATGGCCAACAAGAAGAACAAGAAGAAGGCTCAGCAGCCGGCACCTGCCAACAAAGCTGCCGCCAACTCCAAGGTTGAGGCCAAGAAGGCCGTTGCCAAGAAGAACGAGAAGGCTGCGAAGTCCAAGAAGAACGAGAAGCCTGGTTTCTTCGCCCGCACCAAGAAGTATTTCGCTTCGGTCAAGTCCGAGATGAAGCGTGTCACGTGGCCCGATAAGAAGGAGCTCGTGAACTACTCGGTTGTCGTTTGCGCTTCTCTGATCGTCGTCGGCGTCGTCATCGCTCTGCTCGATGCTGGCTTTGGCGAGGCTCTTGCTCTGTTCTCTGGATTGAGGGGCTAAACCATGTCTAAGCGTTGGTACGTCGTTCACACTTACTCTGGATACGAGAACCGCGTTAAGTCCGATCTCGAGCATCGCATCGAGACTATGGGCATGCAGGACCGTATCTTTGATATCGAGATTCCTATGGAGCGCGTCACCGAGATTAAAGAGGGTGGCAAGCGTGAGACCAAGGATTCCAAGATCTTCCCGGGTTATGTCCTGGTCCGCATGGAGATGGATGACGATGCTTGGACGTGTGTTCGCAACACGCCCGGCGTCACCGGTTTCCTAGGCGGCAACGGCAAGCCCGCTCCGCTTTCCCGCGACGAGTACAACAAGATGACTCGTCGTCCCGGTAAGGGCGATTCGCCCAAGCGCACCTCGGTTGATATTCAGGTCGGTACGTCCGTCCGCGTCACCGATGGCCCGCTTACCGACTTTGATGGCAAGGTCTCCGAGGTTAACACCGAGGCTGGCAAGCTCAAGGTCACGCTGATGATCTTTGGCCGCGAGACGCCGGTCGAGCTCGACTTTAACCAGGTCGCTGTCATCGCTTAAGTTTTCGTCCGTTCGCGCGAGCGTGCTTCTTCTGTGACTGCTCATCTCAGGAGTGCTTCTAACACGTGCGTGCTTACGATATAGCAAGTACTTCACACTCGTGATTCGAAAGGAATGACCATGGCTGAGAAGAAGGTTGCCAACGTCATTAAGCTCCAGATTCCTGCTGGTGCAGCAAACCCCGCTCCTCCCGTCGGTCCCGCCCTGGGCGCTGCTGGCGTGAACATCATGCAGTTCTGCCAGGCTTTTAACGCCGAGACGCAGGACAAGAAGGGCGACATCATCCCCGTTGAGATCACTGTCTTCGAGGATAAGTCCTTCTCCTTCATCACCAAGACCCCGCCGGCGGCTCACCTCATCAAGAAGGAGCTGAACGTCAAGTCTGGTTCCGCTAAGCCCCAGGCCGACAAGGTTGGTCAGCTCTCCCAGGAGCAGCTCACCAAGATCGCCGAGATCAAGATGCCGGACCTCAATGCCAACGACATTGACGCCGCCAAGAAGATCATCGCCGGTACTGCCCGTTCCATGGGCGTCACCATCGCTGAGTAGCGATTTCTTATGGTAACGACGGGTGCTCCGACCGGGGCGCCCGTTTAATGTGTGCAATAGGGCACACGATACGATGTGGGAGGGCTCACGCCCGTTTAACCACAGGAGGTAATGCACATGGCTAAGCATGGTAAGAGCTATAACGCCGCTGCCGAGAAGATCGACCGCGCCACGCTCTACACCCCCCTTCAGGCTGCCAAGCTCATCAAGGAGCTCGACACCGCCAAGTTCGACGAGACCGTCGAGGCCCACTTCCGTCTGGGCGTCGATACTCGTAAGGCCGACCAGAACATCCGCGGTTCCATCTCCCTGCCCCACGGTACCGGCAAGACCATTCGTGTTGCCGTCTTCGCCGAGGGCGAGAAGGCCCGCGAGGCCGAGGCTGCCGGCGCCGACATCATCGGTTCCGACGAGCTCGTCGCCCAGATCCAGAAGGGCGAGATCAACTTCGACGCCGCTATCGCTACGCCGAACATGATGGCCAAGGTTGGCCGCATCGGTAAGATCCTTGGTCCCCGTGGCCTCATGCCGAACCCCAAGCTCGGCACCGTGACCATGGACGTCGCCAAGATGGTCTCCGAGCTCAAGGCCGGCCGCGTTGAGTATCGCGCCGACCGCTACGGCATCTGCCACGTGCCCCTGGGCAAGAAGTCCTTCTCCGAGCAGCAGCTCGTCGAGAACTATGCTGCCCTGTACACCGAGATCCTGCGCGTCAAGCCCTCTTCTGCTAAGGGCAAGTACGTCAAGTCCATCTCCGTGTCTTCCACCATGGGCCCTGGCGTCAAGGTCGATCCCGCTATCCAGCGCGACTTCCTGGCTGAGTAACTAACGGTTACTGCCTGAGCAAAGCAAGCATTGCTAAAGAAACCCGGTTCCGCCTCGCGCGGGACCGGGTTTCTTGCTATCTCGGGCCAAACCACCACAAAGGGGACAGGCACCTTTGTGGTGGTTTGGGCACTTTGACGTCAATGTTATGGCATCGAAGCGAGCCGGTTCTAAGTGCCCCAGGTCGCCCCGAAAGAGGAGCGACGCGTACTTAGGTACGCGAGCGACGGTCTGAGGGGCGAGATGGGGTGCTTGGGGCCGGCGCAGCGTCAAGCCTTAAAGGTGGTTACCAGGGCGTTCTAGCGGTTGAGGACTCGATGGCCTCGTGGCGCTTTAGCTCACGGCGCATGGTTTGCGAATTGAGCCAGGCTGCCTGCCAGCCACGGATGGGGTAGCGCGTCTGGTCGAGCTCAAACTGCGTATAGCCGCTGGCGTTGATGATCGTTGCCCCGCATGCATGTTGACGCTCACGCTGAAAGTCGCGACCATAGCATTGGTGCACATGCCCGTGCACCATGTAGTCGGGATTCCAGGATTCGAGCGCTGCGTTAAAGCATTCAAATCCTCGATGTGGCAGATCATCCAGATCGCCCATGCCGGCGGCGGGCGCATGGGTCAGCAGGATGTCGCAGCCGCCGACCATCCTCACTTTGCGTGACAGCTTGCGCACGCGCTTGGCCATCTCGCGCTCGGTGTACATGTTGGCGCCATCTCGGTAGCGCATGGAGCCGCCAAGCCCCGCAATGCGGACGCCGCGATACACGTAAACGGAGTCTTCGACACAGATACAGCCGCCTGGTGCATGACGCGCGTAGCGGTCATCGTGATTGCCGCGCACATAGATGAGCGGTCTGTTGATGACCGTAACCAAAAACTCAAGATAGTCCGGGTCCAGATCGCCAGCGGACAAAATCAGGTCGACACCCTCAAAGCGTTCCTTACGAAAGCACTCCCAAAGGCATCGTTCTTCGGTATCGGCTATGGCAAGGATTTTCATAGGGCGTGGACCTTCGGCTCATTGTTGGGCTGCGGAATGGTGCCCACCACGTTGTCGGCCAGCCAGTCCATCTCGACGATTTGCGTGCTCGGAAGCGGAGGAAAGCCCTCGATCTGCACCACGCCGTCTTGGCTATGGAGCTCGCCGCCAAATGGATTGATGGAGCCCTCGACGATGCCATTGCGGAGGAGCTGAACAAGCTTGCGCGTCTGATAAGGCAGGCCCGGAGCGTAGCGAATGTCGATAACGCCCGAGCTCATGCCGTACCAGTAGTTGACGGCGCGAACCTGGCTGTCGTCACTGGTCTCATCCCAGGTGCCATGCAACAGGCTTCTCACGATAAGCTCGTAGTATCGGCCCCAGTTCCATACCGGCATGGCAATGCCGGTAACCTTGCCATCGACCAGGCGGTGAAGTCCGTAGGCCGTGGGGTCCTCCAGCGACTTTGACATGTCGGCGCCGGTCATGACGCTCACACCTTCTCGGCACATGGCCTCGGCAAGGCCTCCGGCGGGCACATCGCCCCAGGTCAGGATAATTTGCGCGCGGGGGTCGAGTAGCGAGGCTCCAATCGCAAAGGCGTTGATCTCGCTTAGTGCGCCCGAGGCGAAGACCGACGCGTGGTAACCGATGCGGTGGTTGTCCGCCATGCTGGCGGCAAGGGCGCCCAGGAGGAACTTGGCCTCGTACATCTTGCCAAAGTACGAACGGACGCTTTGGTGGGGAAGGCCGATAGAACAGTTAAGGAACCGAACCTGGGGATACTCAACGGCTGCCCTGAGCGTGTATTCCATCAGGCGGTGCGAGGTCGAGAAGATGACCTTGTCTCCATGTTTGACAGCCGTTTCAACGGCGGCGTAGAACACGTCCGAATCGTGGCAGTCCTCGAACGCCTCGGTGCGCACGATACCGCCAAAGTGCTCATCGAGATACTGACGCCCTTGGTCGTGCAGGCTGTCCCAGCTCGACGTCGCACAGGGGAACTCATGGATAAAGGCGATGCGCAGGGGGTTGGCCGCCGAATAGACGGTCTTGCCCATAAAGAAGTTGAGCACGCCGGAGGTGGACTTGGCGGGCGACTCCTCCTCATCGACGCTCGGTGCTTCGACAAGATCGACCTTGTCCTCGTCATTTTTGCCTGCGATGACCAGCTCGCGCCAGATCTTGCACAGGCGGTTTACGACGATATCCGTCGGCGTATCCAGCAGGCGGTCCTGGTTGTACACATTGAGGTAGACGAGCATGGCGTCGGCAGGCGTAATGTCCAGGTGGTCGCCGCCCGCGCGAAGGTAGGCGCGCTTAAAGAGCAGGAAGGTGTGACGCAGGTAGTCGACCTTTTTCTGCGGCCATTTTTCGATAAGGTCCTGACCGAGCATCTTGGCGAGCGTCTCATAGCTTCCCTCACGCGAGAACTCGATCTCGTATAGGGGGCAGACGCGCCAAAACGCGCAGAACTCACCGTATAGGCGGCTTTCGACGGAATCCCATGTGCCGGGGTAGAGACGGGTGACCTTGGCCGAAACCGTCGGGGCGTCCAAGAATTTGAGGACACTGACGCGTTTGTTGCCTTCCTGGACATAGAACCGATGCATGAACTCGGTGACGATGACGGGATCGCGATAACCCTCGGTCACCTGGATGTCGTAGAGGTTGGACCACTTGCGGGCGAACTCGGTGCTAAACGGCAGCAAGGGCATAAAGTTGCATGAAAAGGCGGACTGACGGCCCTTAGTAACCGTACCGACGACCATTTCGAGCGGAATGTCTCTTAGACCGACATTCTCTCGCTGGCCTAAGGGGAGCTGGGCAACCAAGCTATCGAGGTCCGTGAGGTACGGATGCTCGCTTTGGCTAATGGCGCGTCGACGTCCTTGCTCGCCGCGCTTGCGTGCTTGACGATAGGCCTCTTCCATAGTTTTGCTCCCTTAGTCGTTTAAACAACTATATGAATCATGCTACCATCGTCTCGGCCGCTCGAAAAGGGGCAGCTCGTAAAGGGCGGCTGGGCCATTAAGAAATAAACCGCTCATTTGCCCAGATAAAACCTGCCAAAATAAACCTGTCCCTATTTGGTAGGTTAGGCGATGATGGGGGCGATGGCGCGGATGCAGGCGTCGGCAGCGGTGAAAGTGGTGCTGTCGTCGCTGACGATAAAGATGATCTTGCCCTTAATGCCAAAGTCGCCGATCTCGCTAAAGAGCACATACGGCTCCTTGTCAAAACCCGAGATGGGCGAGACAGCCGTTTTAGTGGTGCTGACGAGCTCGTCTGCTAGCGCATCGAGCGACGCCCATTTGGAGGGGTCTTTCACCGCGACGGGGACGGCCACGCGCCCAAAGGGCATCAGATGCACGAGCGTGTTTTTGGAGATGTTGGAGTTGGGGACGATGATGGTCTGTCCGCAGGCATCTTCGATGGTCGTGTGGCGCCAGGTGATGTCCTGGACCACGCCTGATACGCCACCGACCTCGATGTTGTCGCCAGGCTTGATGATGCCCATAAAGGTCACCTGCATGCCGCCGATAAGGTTTGAGAGCGTGTCCTGAAAGCCCAGGGAGATGGCGATGCCGCCGACGCCAAGAGCGGCGACGAGCGCGTTTGCGTTAATGCCAAAGCAGTTGTCGAGGATAAAGCTGCCGCCGATCATCCAGATGACGGCGCGAGCGATGTTGATGAAGATGCTCGATGCCGGAAGCGGGTTATCGTCTCGGTTAAGCAGATGGTGCAGGGTCTTGGATGCAACCTTGGCGGCGACGGCGGTGCCTATTGCCAAGATGCCGGCCCAGATGATGTTGTGGACCCACCGTTGCTCAAAAAAATGAAGAATCGGCTCAAACAATTCCATGTAGGGAAAACCTCCTAATGATCATTCAACCATGATACCCACCAAAAAGCCCGTCCGATCACATCGGATGGGCCGATAACTTGAGACGGGGCGGTCGCGGTGGCGTAAGCTGGGGCGCCGGCGAGCACGCCGGTAAGGAGTGCGGCGGTCAAGCAAGACGGGGAAGAGGTCTTCTCATGGCAGTTTCCTTAGTTCTTAACCAGTGGTCCCTGCTGACGCTGGATTATCGACATAATATGCGAAAACCGCCGCAAAGGTGTCTGTCCCTTTGCGGCGGTTTTGACGTTTGCGCAAATAAAACCTGCCAAAATTAACATCCCTTTTTGGCAGGTTTTAGCTCAGCAGCATGCGGTCGTTGGCGAGCTCGCCGCCCGAGACCTCCTCGAACTTCTGCAGTAGGTCGGCGACGGTGAGCGACTTTTTCTCGTCGCCTGCCACATCGTAGATCACGTGGCCCTCGTGCATCATGATCAGACGGTTGCCCAGACGGATGGCGTCGTTCATGTTGTGTGTGACCATGAGTGTGGTCAAGTGGTTCTCGTCGACGATCTCCTCGGTCAGGTTGAGTACCTTCGATGCCGTCTTGGGGTCGAGGGCCGCCGTGTGCTCGTCGAGCAGCAGCAGGCGCGGCTTGGTGAGCGTGGCCATGAGCAAGGTGAGTGCCTGGCGCTGGCCGCCCGAGAGCAGACCGACCTTGGCGTTGAGGCGCGTGTCCAGACCGAGGTCCAGGCGCTTGAGCAGTTCAACGTACTCGTCCTTCTCGGCCTTGGTGACGCCCCACGAAAGACCGCGACGCTGGCCGCGGCGCTTGGCGAGGGCCAAGTTCTCGGCAATCTGCATGTCGGCTGCGGTGCCGCGCATGGGGTCCTGGAACACGCGGCCCAGGTACTTGGCGCGCTGCGACTCGCTCAGACGCGAGATGTCGGTGCCGTCGAGCTCGATAACGCCCGAATCGAGCGGATATACGCCGGCGATCATGTTGAGCAGCGTGGATTTGCCGGCGCCGTTACCGCCGATCACGGTTACAAAGTCGCCGTCGTTGAGGGTAAGGTCGACGCCGGTAAGAGCGCGCTTCTCGGTGACGGTGCCCTTGTTAAAGGTCTTCTTGACGTGTGAGAGCTTAAGCATCTACTTCATCCCCCTTCGTGTAGGAGCTGCGGAGCTTATAGCGCTCCCAAACCACGGGCACGCACAGGGCCACGGCGACGATTACGGCGGAGAGCAGCTTCATGTCGTTGGCGTCCATGCCCAACTGCAGCACGATGGCGCGGATAAGGAAGTACACCACGGAGCCAAAGACGGCGGAGGCAAGACGGACACTAAACTGAGTGAGACCGCCGGGCAGCAGGCGGCCGAGCACCTCGCCGATAACAATGGCGGCAAGACCGATAACGATGGCACCGGTGCCCATACCAATGTCGGCGTACTTCTGGCTCTGGCAGATGAGCGCGCCCGAAAGGCCAATGAGGGCGTTGGAGAGCACGAGGGCGATCATCTTGGTGGAGTTGGTGTTGACGCCCAGGGCGCGGATCATGTACTCGTTGTTGCCGGTGGCGCGTAGTGCCGAGCCGATCTCGGTGCCAAAGAACCAATACAGGATGGCAACGATAGCCACGGCGAGCAGGATGCCCAAGATGATGGCAACGGTGGACTGCGGCAGACCGGTCATATTGCTGACGGCGGAGAACACGGTGCCCTTGGCAAGAATGGGCGTATTGGACTTGCCCATGATGCGCAGGTTGATGGACCACAGGCTGATCTGGGTGAGGATTCCGGCGAGGATCGCAGGAATCTCAAAGACGGTGGTCAAAATGCCCGTGACGGCGCCCGCGATGGCGCCGGCGCACATACCGGCCAGCACGGCGAGCAGCGGGTCGACGTTGTTATTGACGATGAGCACAGCGCAGACGCAGCCGCCGAGGGCAAAGCTGCCGTCGCAGGTCATATCGGGAATGTCGAGCAGGCGGAACGTGATAAACACGCCAAGCACCATAATGCCCCAGAGGACGCCCTGCGAAACGGCGCCCTGCAATGCAATGAGCATGCTTCATACCTCCTAGGATAGGGTGGACACGTGATTCACCATAATAGCGGTAACAATGCATAGAAGAGCTGCGGACAGACGTTTTGTTTTACCTGAAACAAGCAGGGCGGACGCCGGTCTACAGCGCCCGCCCCTGTGGCTCAGATATTGAATAACGCGGCTAAAGCGCGAGCACGGGCTCTAGACGCATGCCGCGTATGGCATTACGCGTCCAGAGCGGAAAGGTCGATGCCCAGGGCCTCGGCCATTTCGTCGTTCTTGACGACGACCAGGTCCTTGCTCGAGAGGTGCTTGATCGGCATGTCTTCGGGCTTGGCCTCGCCCTTCAGGATCTTAACGGCCATCTCGCCCGCGGCGTAGCCCAGGTCCTCGTAATTGATGGAGAGGGTGAACAGGCCGCCGGCCATGCACATACCCTCCTCGCCAGTCACGAAGGGAAGCTTGTTTTCCTTGCAGATCTGGCCGACCTGCGAGGCACCCGCGGCGATGGTGTTGTCGGTGGGGGAGTACAGCGCGTCGACCTTGCCCACGGCAGACTCGACGACGGACTGAATCTCGTTGGAGCTCGAGACGGTGAAATCGGTGTACTCCAGGCCCAGCTTGTCGAGTTCCTTCTTGGCGGCCTTGATCTGGACGTCGGAGTTGGACTCGGCGGTGCAGTAGAGCAGGCCGACCTTTTTAACGTCGGGCAGGACCTTCTGCATCATCTCGAGCTGCTCGGCGACCGGGGTGAGGTCGGAAGCGCCCGTGACGTTGGTGCCCGGCTTGTCGTTGTCCTGGACCAGGCCGGAGGCGGCGTAGTCGGTGATGGCACAGCCCACGATGGGGATATCGGCCGTGGCGCCGGCGGCAGCCTGCGCGGCGGGCGTGGCGATGGCATAAATCAGGTTGACGTTGTCGCCCACAAACTTGTCGGCAATGGACTTACACGTGGACTGGTCGTTCTGGGCGTTCTTCTGGTCGATCTTGACCTTAAGGCCGCTCTTCTTGATGGCCTTGACGAAGCCGTCGTTGGCGGCATCGAGCGCGGAGTGCTCGGTGAGCTGCAGAACGCCGATGGTGTAGTCGGAACCGGCGGCAGCAGAGCCGGAACCAGAGTTGCCGCCGCATCCGGCGAGCGGGGCGAGCGCGAGCAGGCCGGCGGAGACCAGAAGGCTCCTGCGGCTGATGGTGATGTCCTTCATATCATTACCCCCAGTATAAAAATGGCTGGAAACACTGCACTGGGACAAAGTGCAAGTGGGACTATAGTAGCGCTGATGTCCATTTTTACAACAGCCTGGCGGGTTTTTTAATACAGAATCGGATGGGCGGTACGGGTAGTCGAATGGGCGGCGGAGGGTCTTATGCGGCGGAGGAGGCGTCGTCCTCGTCCAGGGCGGCGAAGAGCTTCTTGCCGTCGAGCAGGCGCGTGCTGACGTTTCTCATACGGGCGATCTCGACGGTGCGCAGCGTATCGTCGGTGCCTCGGGCGTCGTAGACCGTTCCCAGCAGATACGAGATGCCATCGCGCTGCCTGATGGCAAAGGGACGGAGTGTCATCCGTGCTGCTTCGGTTTCGCCGCGTGTCGTGACGCTCGAAATATCAAAACTCACCGTGGTTCCGTGGTCGATGGCCTGCTCGACGAGCTCGCACGTGTCGATGCGCTTGATGGGCGTGCGTGTTGCCTTGGTAGCCTTGCTGCCTGCGCTTGGAGCGGGTTCGGGTGTATCGAGGTAGCCGCGAACGTCGGCGCTCGCCATGGCAACTAAGTGCTGCGCCATGCTCTTGCGGATAGCGATAGGCGTGGAGCGGTTGCGCATGACCATACCGTGGAGCCGGATGATCTCTTCATCGGTGAGCGGGCGGGTAAGAAGTTTGTAGCCCACGCCGCGTTTGTATTCAATTTCGTATCCGGCATGGCGAAGCGCGGAGATGGCGGTGTAGATGCTGCGCCGCGCCGCCGAGATGGGCATGCGGGCGGGGTCGTCGGGATGGGCGAGGCGCCGGATCAGCTCATCGGAAAGCATGGCCTTGTCTTCGCCGGTGTTTTCGCTCAAGAGCTGCAGGATACGAACGGCGCGATAGGCTGCCATCGAGGCGGCGCCCCTCGTCGTGGTGTCGTAGGTTTCAACAGCGGCTTCGGTCATGGTGCCCACGTCCTTTCCGTTTTGGGTGGCGACGGTATGGAGCCTAGGACGCGGGGCTTTCCCAGGGGCGCAGGGCGCTCTGGGCGGTCGGTAGTCGTCGGCAAACGGCGGGTCGAGTTTTCAACAGCCCTGCTCAACTGACCAAAAACTTGCCAAAAGCTTGACGGATGCTGTTGAAAAAAGCGTCTCTCGACCGATGTCGAGAGACGCTTGTGCGATGAGCGTTGGCGTGTGGCGACGCGAGCTAGCGTTCGACGATTAGAAGTCGGCGTTGCCCACGGTGCGCGGGTGCGGCAGGACGTCGCGGATGTTGCCCACGCCGGTCAGATACATGACCAAGCGCTCGAAGCCCAGACCGTAGCCGGCGTGCTTGCAGGAACCGTAGCGGCGCAGGTCAAGGTAGTACTTGTACTGCTCGGGATTCATGCCCAGGTCCTTGATGCGGGCCTCGAGCAGATCCAGGCGCTCCTCGCGCTGGGAGCCGCCGATAATCTCGCCGATACCGGGAACCAGGCAGTCGGCGGCGGCGACGGTCTTGCCGTCCTCGTTCATGCGCATGTAGAACGCCTTGATCTCGGCCGGGTAGTCGGTCACGAAGGTCGGGCGCTTAAAGTGCTCCTCGGTCAGGAAGCGCTCGTGCTCGGTCTGCAAGTCGATGCCCCAGCTGACGGGGTAATCAAACTGGTGGCCAGCAGCGACTGCCTGCTCCAGGATCTCGACGGCCTCGGTGTAGGTAACGCGGGCAAAGTCGGAGTTGGCGACATGGTCCAGGCGCTCGAGCAGACCCTTGTCCACAAACTTGTTGAGCATATTGAGCTCGTCGGGGCAGGTGGCCATAACGTCCTTAAGGACGTACTTGAGCATGGCCTCGGCGTTATCCATGTAGTCGTTAAGGTCGGCAAAGGCCATCTCGGGCTCGATCATCCAAAACTCGGCGGCGTGGCGCGTGGTGTTGGAGTTCTCGGCACGGAAGGTGGGGCCAAAGGTGTACACGTCGCCAAAGGCCATGGCAAAGTTCTCGGCATTGAGCTGGCCGGACACGGTGAGGCTTGCATGCTTGCCAAAGAAGTCCTGGCTCCAGTCGACCTCGCCGGACTCGGTGAGGGGCGGATTTTTGGGGTCGAGCGTGGTCACGCGGAACATCTCGCCGGCGCCCTCGCAGTCACTCGTGGTGATGATGGGGGTGTTGACGTAGACAAAGCCCTGCTCCTGGAAGAAGCGGTGGATGGCGGCAGCCGCGACAGAGCGGATGCGGAACACGGCGCGGAACAGGTTGGTGCGCGGACGCAGGTGCTGCTGGGTGCGCAGGAACTCGACGGTTGCGCGCTTCTTCTGCAGCGGGTAATCCGGGGCGCTGACGCCCTCGACCTCGATGGAGGTGGCAGAAAGCTCGAAAGGCTGGGGCGCATCGGGGGTCAGCTTGACGGTGCCGGTGCAAATGAGTGCGGCCGAGACGTTTTGATGGGCGATCTCGTCGTAGTTGTCGAGTGCCTCGCGGTTCATGACGACCTGCAGGTCGCGGAAGCAGCTGCCGTCGTTGAGCGTAACAAAGCCAAAGTTCTTCATGTCGCGGACGGACTTGACCCAGCCGGCGACGGTGACGGTCTGGCCGCCGAGCGACTCGGCATCGGCATAGAGCTGCGCGATTTTGGTGCGGTTCACGTATCCTCCCATAACGGTTGAATGATAGTTATCCATACAGTTCGATATTCTAGCAGCTCGGCTCATTTGGGCTATACAGATAAGGCATTGGCGGGATGGTTTTTCAAACGAAAAGCGCCCGCGGCCTAATGGTCGTGGGCGCTTGACGAGGTGCCTTTTGGCTGTGTGGCGCGGGGCCTGGCTACTTGGTCTTGGCAACCAGCAGCGGGTCGCCAAGCTTGACGAGCGGGTTGCCGCCGATAAGCGTTCCAGACTCGCCGACATGGTCGATGCTCTTAAGACGATCGAGCTCGGAGACGATGACGGTCACGATGTCCTCGTGACCAGCGGCCTTAATGGCCTCGCGGTCGAAGCTGATGAGCGGCTGGCCTGCCTTGACCACATCGCCCATCTCGACAAAGCGGGCAAAACCCTTGCCGTTCATTTCCACGGTTCCCAGGCCAACATGGATGAACACGCGCAGGCCGTCCTCGGTAATCATGCCGATGGAGTGGTTGGTGACAGTGGTGGCACCGATGCGGCCGTTGGCGGGCGCATAGATGGTGCCGGTAATGGGCTCGATGCCATAGCCCTGGCCAAGCATGCCCGAGGCGATCGTCTCGTCGGGAACCTCGTTCAGGTTGACGAGCACGCCGTTGACGGGGGCATAGATGACGCCTTCGCGGGTGGCGAAGCTTGCTGCGGGCGGAACGGACGCCTCGCCGGTCGAGGTGAAGGTGGACTTAAGCGAATCGAGCAGACCCATAGTTGCCTCCAACTTAAATAGGCGCATATCGCGCGTTTGGTTTGCCGGAAACGTTTCACATGTGTTTCGCGGCTTGGTCAACGCCCCTATTCTACGCTGCTCAACGATACCTCTGAACTGGGATTATGTGATATATCAGTTGAAGGGAAACTTATTGCCGGAGTGTTTCTGCGCCACGGGTTCAAGTGGGGTACGCTTGAAGGCGAAAAACAAGGGCGCATAATTTGCGCGAAGGGAGCACATATGATTGTCGAGAACCATGCGCTGTGGGGCGAGGAGCCGACCGAGGATTATCCGGCGACGTTTACGTATTTGGGTGCCGAGCCGTTGCCCGATAAACCGAATGGCCGCCGCCCCGCGGTGATTATCTGTGGCGGAGGCGGGTTTACACATATCGCTCCGCACGAGCAGGACCCGGTGGCGTTTGCATTTTTGGATCACGGTTACCAGGCCTTTGTGCTCAACTATGTCACGAGCTCTACGGGTGACGTGAGCTTTCCGCACCCCCAGGCAGATCTTGCCAAGATGGTCGCCACGGTGCGCGCCAACGCCGACGAGTGGCATGTCGATCCTAAGCGCGTGTGCGTCGTGGGATTCTCGGCGGGCGGCATGATCTGTGCCTCGCTGGCAACGCAGTGGAAGACCGGCCCCTTCGCGGCACTTGCCGGGGCACGTCCGGACGACATTCGTCCCGATGCCGTGGTGCTGGGCTATCCGCTGCTCGACTTTGCCTATGTGCGCGACATGCAGACGCGCGATCCGCGCATTGACTTGCGCGTGCCCAAGACGGGCGGCAAGACGGGGCGCGATTTGCTCAACGACTACCTGTCGATGGTGACGGGCGGCGAGGCAACTGACGAGCATCTGGCCGACATCTGCCCCACCACGCATGTTTCGCGTCAGATGCCACCGACCTTTGTGTGGGGCGTGTCCGACGACAAGACGGCGCCGATCGCGCAGGTATACCCGTTTGCGCAGCGCATGGCCGAGGAGGGCGTTGCATGCGAGATGCACGTCTTCGACCAGGGTGGTCACGGCCTTTCGCTCGGCAACGCCAACACCGCGGTCGACAACGAGGACAAGCAGGTGGCGGTCCGCCCTTGGATTCGCCTAGCCTTCCGCTTCCTGGAGCGCCATCTGTAAGAGGACGGGCATCCCAACCCTTCAATAACTTGCGGTGAAATAGCTCCGATCTGGGGCATCAACCAGCCCATCCAGGAACTATTCCACCGCAACTTCGTTTTTGATGCCCCGCCCGGAAACTGCGTCCCAGTTTTGCCTTTCAAGGTGGGACGCAGTTTCCCATAGGGCCTCGACTGGGAAAGCGCGTCCCGTTTCGAGCGGGGATTCTGGGATGCATTTTCCGTAAGAGGCCTGTTAGGGAAACCATATCCCGTTTCGAGCCAGAATTCTGGGATGTAGTTTCCCCGAGAGGCCTCATCGGGAAACTATGGCCCTGAACTCTCCTGCCTGTCCCCATCGCACCGATCTGTCGATTGAACGTCGTTGTGTGTTCACGCTATCATGTAAGTTTAAAATTGGTTAGCCATGGCAAACGGTTAGCCATGGTGAACATAAATACAACGCCCTGCGGGCGCCGGGGGAGGAACACGGACGTGAAGCTCGATACACTCGAGATTGGAAAGGACGCCGTTGTCGCATCGGTGGCATCGGACGATCAGGCACTCCGACAGCATATTTTGGACATGGGTCTAACGCCGGGCACCGAAGTCACCATGATGAAGTACGCCCCCATGGGTGACCCGCTCGAGATCCGCCTGCGTGGCTACGAGTTGACACTGCGTAAGGACGATGCCGCTCGCATCGAGCTCGTGGGTATTCACGACACCGATACGGGTCCGCGCGCTAACGCCGCAATCGGCACGACGGAGCATCCGGCCCTGGGCGAGGGGACGTATTCGCCCCGTGCGGCAAAGACGGCCGTGCCCGAGGGCGCGCCGCTGCACTTTGCCCTCGCCGGCAACCAAAACTGCGGCAAGACCACGTTATTCAACCAGCTGACGGGCTCCAACCAGCACGTCGGTAACTTTCCCGGCGTGACGGTCGACCGCAAAGATGGCACCATCCGCAACCATCCCGAGGCGAGCGTTACCGACCTGCCTGGCATTTACTCCCTGTCGCCGTACACAGGCGAAGAGGTCGTGAGCCGTCAGTTCATCCTCGACGAGCGCCCGGACGCCATCATTGACATCATTGATGCCACCAACATCGAGCGTAACCTGTACCTGACACTGCAGCTCATGGAGCTCGACCGCCCCATGGTCATCGCGCTCAACATGATGGACGAGGTAACCGCCAACGGCGGCGCCGTGGACGTCAACCTGCTCGAGAGCCTGTTGGGCGTGCCCGTTGTTCCCATTAGCGCTGCCCGCAACGAGGGCATCGGCGAGCTGGTGGACCACGCCCTGCACGTGGCGCGGTTCCGCGAGCGCCCTGGTCGCCTGGACTTTTGCGCGCCCGACGGTCCGGACGGCGGTGCGCTGCATCGCTGCATCCACGGTATTGCTAACCTGATCGAGGACCATGCCGTGACGGCGCACATCCCGGTGCGCTTTGCGGCGACCAAGCTGGTCGAGGGCGATGAGCTGGTAACCGAGGCGCTTCACCTGGATCGCAATGAGCTCGACGCTATCGAGCACATCATCACCCAGATGGAGGGCGAGGCCGGCACCGACCGCCTATCTGCGCTGGCCGATATGCGTTTTAGCTTTATCGGCGACGTGTGCGGGCGTTGCGTCGTCAAGCCGCACGAGAGCCGCGAGCACGTGCGCTCCGTCAAGATTGACCGCATCCTGACAGGTCGTTACACAGCCATTCCGGCGTTTCTGGTGATCATGGGCCTCGTCTTTTGGCTGACGTTTGGCGTGATCGGCGCGGCGTTGCAGGGACTCATGGAGGACGGTATCGCTGCCATCATCGCCTCGGCCGATGCGGGCCTCAAGGCGTTCGGCACCAACGACGTGGTGCGCTCGCTGGCTGTCGACGGCGTGCTTACGGGCGTGGGCAGTGTGCTGACCTTCCTGCCGATTATCGTCGTGCTCTTTTTGTTCCTCTCCATTCTGGAAGACTCCGGATACATGGCGCGCGTGGCCTTTGTCATGGATAAGGTGTTGCGTCGCTTTGGCCTGTCGGGCCGCAGCTTCGTGCCCATGCTCGTCGGTTTTGGCTGCACCGTGCCGGCTATCATGTCGACCCGTACGCTCCCATCCGAGCACGACCGCAAGATGACGGTCATGCTCACGCCGTTTATGAGCTGCTCAGCCAAGTTGCCGGTTTACGGCTTGCTGTGCGGAGCATTCTTCCCGCAGGCGACGGTTCCCGCCATGGTCTCGCTCTATCTGATCGGTATCGTGGTCGGCTGTATCGCGGCTTTGGTGCTCAACCGCACGGCATTTAAGGGCGACCCGGTGCCGTTTATCATGGAGCTCCCCAATTACCGCCTGCCGAGCGTCAAGACGACGGTGATGCTGGCATGGGATAAGGCCAGAGACTTTATTACCAAGGCTTTTACCATTATCTTTGCCGCTACCGTGGTCATCTGGTTCCTTCAGACGTTCGACATTCGCTTTAATGTGGTCGCCGATCAGTCGCAGAGTCTACTTGCCGGTCTGGGTAGCATCATCGCGCCGGTGTTGGCCCCGCTCGGCTTTGGCGATTGGCGTGCATCCACGGCGCTCGTCACGGGGCTCATTGCCAAGGAGAGCGTCATCTCGACGCTCACGGTGCTTTTGGGCGCAACGTCGCCCGCGGCGCTGTCGACCATGTTTTCGCCGTTTACCGCTTACGTGTTCCTGGTCTTTACGCTGCTGTACCCGCCCTGCGTGGCGGCCATCGGCGCCGTCAAGAGCGAGCTGGGCGCGCGCTATGCCGTTGCCGTGTTCGCGTTTCAGGTGGCGGTTGCTTGGATCGTGGCGTTTGTCGTGCATTCGGCGGGCATATTGCTGGGGTTGGCTTAGTTATTTATTGACGGCGCAACCTCTGTGTATCGAATTGTTTTCGGCCCCGCATCTGTTGCTGACAGATGCGGGGCCGTTGCTATATAATCGCCTCCGCTCAAAATGATTGGAGACGTTATATATGAGTCAGGCAAGGCAAGACGGCATCACGCTCAGGCAGTGGCTCCCGCTCGTCGGGCTCACCTGCTGTGCGTTCGTGTTCAACACGTCGGAGTTTATGCCCATCGGCCTTTTGACTGATATCGCCGCGTCGTTCTCGCTCACCGAGGCCCAGGCGGGCATCATGATCTCGGTCTATGCCTGGGGCGTCATGCTGCTGTCGTTGCCGCTCATGATGTTCGCTTCGCGTTTTGAGTTCAAGCGGATGCTGCTGGGCGTGCTGGCCGTGTTCTCGCTCGGTCAGTTCCTGTCCGCTGTGGCGCCGACCTATCCCATCCTGGTCTGCGCGCGCCTGGTGGTCGCTTGCGCACATGCCGTGTTCTGGTCAGTCGCCTCGATTATGGCCTCGCGCCTGGTTGACACTCGCCACGGCGCGCTCGCCATCAGCATGATCGCTACGGGCTCGTCCATCGCGCAGATCTTTGGCCTGCCTCTCGGTCGCGCCATTGGCTTGGCCGTGGGCTGGCGCATGACGTTTGCCGTGGTCGGGGGCCTCTCGGCCATCGCGGTCGTCTACCAGGCAGCGGTGTTCCCGGCCATGCCGGCGGGTGAGCGCTTTACCGTCAAACAGCTGCCCGAGCTGCTCAAGAACCCGCTCCTCATCGCGCTCTACGCAGTCACGGTCTTCATGGCGACCGGCTATTACGCAAGCTACAGCTATATCGAGCCCTTCCTGGCGCAGGTCGCGCACGTCGATGCGGGCGCCATTACCATGACGCTGACGGCGTTTGGCTGCTCTGGTTTGCTCGGAAGCTGGCTGTTTGGCCGCCTGTTCGATGGGCATCGCTTCCCGTTCTTGGCTATCACGCTCTCCGGCGTGCCGGTGGCCCTGCTGCTCATGGGGCCGGCCGCATCGTCGCTCGTGACAGTGCTTGCCGTCTGCGCACTGTGGGGTTGCTGCGCCACGGCCTTTAACGTGGCGTTTCAGGCCGAGCTCATCAAGCACACGCCGGCAGATTCGTCGGCCGTCGCCATGTCGATCTTCTCGGGCCTGTTCAACCTCGGTATCGGCACGGGTACCGCGATCGGCGGCGCCGTGGTTTCGGGTCCCGGTATCGCTTGGATCGGCTTCGCGGGCGGGGCGATTGCCGTCGTGGGCGTCATCCTCGCCATCACGGTGCTGTTCCCGGCCATCCGTCGCGCCAAGCCCGTCGCCTAATCACGTTCCCTCATCAGTTGCGGTGGAATAGTTCCTGTTTAAGGCCTCGGACGGCCCAAACAGGAACTATTCCACCGCAACTTATTTTGGGGAAGAGGATACAAGCCGGGCATACAATGGATGTCGTTGTGTTGAGCTTACCGGGAGGTTGCTATGTGGGCATACGAGACGACGTTCTACCAGATCTATCCGCTGGGCTTCTGTGGAGCTCCGCGCGAAAACGCCGCGCCCGTTGCCGAGGACGAACTCTCCCAAGCTGCCGGCACTGCACCCAACCCCGATGCCCCCATCATGAAAATCGCCCAATGGGCCGATTACCTGCAGGAACTCGGTATTGGCGCTGTGCTCATCAACCCGCCGCTCGAGTCTGATAGCCACGGCTACGATACGCGCAGCCTGCGCCATCTCGACCGTCGCCTGGGCGGGGATGCCGACTTTGCCGCTGTATGCGAGACGCTGCATGCCCATGGCATCCGCGTGGTGCTCGATGCGGTCTTCAACCATGTGGGCCGTGGCTTTTGGGCCTTCCGCGATGTGCAGGAGCGCAAGTGGGACTCGCCCTACAAGGACTGGTTCCACATTAGCTTTGATGGCGACTCGTGCTATGGCGACGGCTTTTGGTACGAGGGCTGGGAAGGCCATTTTGAGCTCGTGAAGCTCAACCTGCAAAACCCCGCCGTGGTCGATTACCTGCTCGAGTCCGTGCGCCGCTGGGCCGAGGTCTTTGGCGTCG
>CBCTTO010000011.1:0-44584 GCA_965149855.1 uncultured Collinsella sp. | reverse complement strand
GCCGTACGCTTGAACTGAGAAGGGGGAGGCCTCGCGGCCTCCCCCTTTTTGCGTTTACGGGTCGTAAATGACTCTATTACACCAGACGATCTTATTGTTTTTGGTATTGAGCTTTTATTTAAAGAAAATAAATCGAATAACAAGGGCAACTGCTATGGCCGCAATGATCAAAAGCAGGATTGTCAGTCGATGCTGCTTGCGTCGTTTACTTGACGAAACGAAGATTGATTTTCCCTGTTTTGGCGTTTCGAGATAGCGAGCCGAATGCGTTAAGGTTTGCTTTGGTCGAGGACCTCTTTGTTGATTGGCAGCGGATGCTTTCAGTGGCTCCTCACTAGCTGCGCTGTTTTTAGATAATGGTGCGTCTTTCAGATATACAGGGTCTCCCGAGGCGACGCCCATATGTTTACGCCCCGTTTGGGCATCCTCGAGTGTTTGATATCGATTTCTCGTCACATACTCGGGCTCCGGATCATTAATGGGCTCTTGCGAGATGTGGGGGCGATGGAACCGTGGCGGCTGCGTGGAAGTATCTTCCCCCTGCGTCGGCATAAACATTTTGTTCTGGTTTTGGTCGTCCATGATGCCCTTTAGCTCGTTACCAACAACGTGTACGCGCTCATTGTAAGCCCCTTGTTATTTGTAGCTGGGGACATACTCGGTATTTAAGCTCTGGTTCAAAGAACCTTAACCTTACTAAAACCTGAGTCATACACACTTAGATATGCTTATAGTACTGGACTCAAAAAACTTTATAGTCGATGTATATATAAGCACTGTGTGGGCATATATAAGAGCGTCAAAAGAAGTCCCAGTCACCTAGAAGATGGCTCGGCAGTCCTAAAAGGAGTGGTAAACATGGCAAGCATGGTTCCTTATCGTTCGGTTTTTGGCGTTCGTCCTTCTGCTAGCTCGCTGTTCGATCTGTTTGATGATATGAGTGACCTAGCGAACGGCTCGATTGCCTCTAAGGCGTTCCCCGTTGACGTTGAGGATAAGGGCGACGGCTATGAGGTCAAGGCCTATCTGACCGGTGTCGCCAAGGACGATATCGATGTCGAGCTTAACGAGGGCCGTCTGTCCATTAGCGTGAATGTCGAGGAAGACGAGGAGAACGAGGGCAAGAACTTCCTGCAGAAGGAGTTCAGCTCGTACAGCGCGACGCGTGGCGTGTATCTAAAGGACGCTTCGAGCGAGGGCCTCTCGGCTAAGTACGCTGACGGCATCCTGACCGTTACGGTTCCTAAGATCGTCGAGAAGAAGAACGTTACGAAGATCTCCATCGACTAACTTCGTTGGTGTTCTGCGCTATTAAAAGACAGCAAAAGGGGCTGGGAAGCGATTCTCGGCCCCTTTTGCTGTCTAGGACAGTCTATTGAATGGTTGCCGGCTGATACTGACTCGCAGGGCGTATCGAGAGTTTTCGCGATCCTTGGAGAAGGGTTGCGGAGCTGCCGACCTCGTCATCCAGGGTTGCGGCCAGAGCTTTGGCATAGCTTTTGACGGTAAGGCTCGGACGATTGTTATCTTGGCTGATATGCATGGCAATGAGCTGTTCGGTGCGATCGGTAACAAGTTCGCGCGCGGCTTCGGCGGCTTGGCCATTGGAGAGGTGTCCCCTTGCAGACAGGATGCGCTCCTGAAGAAAGCGGGGATATTCTCCCTCGCGCAGCATGGTCACATCATGGTTGCTTTCGAGCGCGAGGACTCGACAATCTTTGAGGGTGTTCATGGCTTGGCTCGATAGCTCTCCGGTGTCGGTGGCAAAGCCGATGGAATCATCGAGGGCGTCGAATCGATAACCGACTGGATTGATGACATCGTGTGATGTTGAGTAGGTTTGCACGTGGATGCCGGCAATGGATAGGGCGTCACCGGGGTCGAATTCCTCGACAGGCAGATGCGAAAGATTTTCTTTGTTCGAAAGAGTGCCCCTGCTGGCAAAGAGGGGGCCGTGCCAGTGCTTGCACCAGACATTGAGGCCATTGATGTGATCGCTATGCTCATGAGTAATGAGAAGAGCCGAGACGTTGTCTGTCGAGAGCCCCAGCTCTGCCATGCGCTTTAATGTCTCGCGGCGAGACAGTCCGTCATCGACCATAATGAGCCCCTGCGGGCCCTCGATGAGTGCGCAGTTGCCTTTAGAGCCACTGCCGAGGATATGAAGGTGCAGGCAAGACATAAGATTCCAAAGGATACAATGGGTACGGACGAATAAAGGAGGAAGCGAATGCCAACGGTATCACAGCATTACGGACATCATGCCGTGCCTGGGGCAGTCGATGAGACCCGGACGAGGCAGCAGGCTGCTCCTGTCGTGCTCATGGTATCAGGCGGCGCGGACTCGACGGCACTGCTTCTTATGGCGTGCACATCAAAGCTGGATATCCAAGACGGACGCGGTGTTGCCCCCATTGCTCGCGAGCGCCTGCATGTGCTGCATGTAAACCATCATTTGCGCGGCAAGGCGTCCGATGGCGACGAGGCCTTTGTGCGTGAGCTCTGCGCGAAATATGGTTTACCGCTGTGCGTGGAGCACGCTTATTTTGATGGGGAGTCGGGCAATATTGAGGCCGCGGCCCGCGAGGTGCGCTATGCCGCGGCGCGGAGGTATGTTCGCGAGCTCTGCGCCCAGACGGGGGCACCGCGAACGGCGGCTCGTATCTGCACCGCGCACACGTCTTCGGATCGCGCGGAAACGTTTTTGATGAACGCGATTAAGGGTTCGGGGCCCGCTGGCCTATCGAGCATTCCTCGCCGGAGGAATATCGTGGTGCGTCCCTTGCTCGACCTAACTCATGGCGAGCTCGTGGGCTATCTACAGGTACATGGTCAGCCGTGGCGTGAAGACGAGAGCAATGAGGATATCTCGTATCTGCGAAACTACGTGCGCCATCGAGTGATGCCGGTGGTGGCGCAGCGCAACGCGAGCGTCTGCAAGACGATTGGCGCCGCCTGCGAGATCTTAGGCGATGAGGACGCGTTTTTGTCTCAGCTTTCGGCACAGGCGTTTCGAAGCTGCCTGCGTAAGGAGGCGGCGGGCGCGCTGGTGCTCGATGCCAGGCGCCTTGCTGCGGCCGAGGTGGTAATCGCGCGGCGCATCGTGCGACTGGCGATTAAGCGCATCGATCCGGACGCTCGTCCAGAGATGCGACATGTGGAGCGAGTCCTTTCCTGCGTTGCCGAGGGCGCCGGCTCGGTCACGCTTCCGGCGGGGATTGACGCACGCATTGAGTTTGGCATGCTGGCGTTTAAGGCGCCGGCGGCTCGCGAGGGCCTGGCCGCGGACTGGGTTACCGTACCCGGTCGTTTGCCGTTGGGCGGGGGGCGCATGCTGGTCGCAGAGCCGATGGCCGTTGAGCCGGGATGCGATATCGTGCGTCGCGCCCGTGAGCTTGCGGTTGCCGGGGAAGTGACAGCTTTGGTAGACGCGGCTGCCCTGGGTTTTGCCGACAGCGATAGTGAGCGGATCCTGGCGGGCTCACGTGGCGAGATCCCTGCAGAGGCGCGATTGGCGCGCCTGTGGGTGGACGGTCCCGCACCGGGAGACGTGATGTGCCCGTTAGGAATGAGTGGCCGAAGCAAGAAGGTATCCGACTTGCTAGGCGAGGCTCGCATTCCCGTTTCCGAGCGCGCCGGCGTGCCCGTGGTGAGGACGGCGCCGGGAGGTGCCGTGGTGTGGGTCGCCGGAGTTCGCGCGGACGAACGTTTTAAATGCACGGCGGCGACGCGTGTGGCTTATCTGCTTCGCGTGGTTGACGCGGATTAGCCCCTCGCACCAGCTGTTCTGTGCGGCGTTGACGGTATTCCCGCGCTGATGGTGCGCGGGCTGGAAAATATACCCCGTGCGCTGCTAGAATGTGTAGTTCGCGTCCATACGGCGGTGTGTGGGCGATTAAGCACAAGAAAGGGTTGTCATGGCTTCTCAACATCCGGATATCGAGAAGGTTCTGTTTACGCAGGAGGATATCGACGGCATCGTTTCTCGCCTGGGCGAGGAGATCACTCGCGACTACGCGGGTAAGGATCTGGTGCTGATCGCGGTTCTGCGCGGCGCTGTTGTCTTTATGGGCGACCTGATGCGCAAGATTGAGCTACCGACCAACATCGATTTCATGGCTGTTTCGAGCTATGGCGACGGTGTGAAGTCTTCGGGCATCGTGCGTATCATTAAGGATCTGGATATCGACATCCGTGGTCGCGACGTGCTGATCGTCGAGGACATTCTGGACTCGGGCCTGACCCTCAAGTACCTGATGAAGAACCTCGAGAGCCGCAAGCCCGCTTCGCTGGAGGTCGCTGCCTTCCTGTGGAAGGACGTTGAGGACCGCACCTCGGCCATCACGCCCAAGTATGTTGGAACCCATTGCCCCGATGCCTTTGTGGTGGGCTACGGCCTCGACTATGCCGAGCGCTATCGTAACCTTCCGTATCTGGGCATTTTGAAACCGGAGGTTTATTCGTAAGATGCCCGACGACCATAACGATAACAATTCCCAGACTCCCCGGGAGCCTAAGATCCCGGGGATGCCCGGAGGCAAGAAGCCCACGCGTACGGGCTGGCTGTATTTTATTTTGGCTTGCGCGCTTCTGGGCTACGCCTTCTTTAACATGGGCTCCGGCTTTGCCAATTCCAGCAATACCGTTAAGCTCGCGACGAGCGAGATGGTGAGCGCCATCAAGCAGGATCGCGTCGAAGATCTGACCTATACGGTTCAAGACGGAAGCGTGACGGGTCATTACTGGAAGACGAAGAAGGACAAGGGCGATACGAGCGAGCTCAAGAGCTTCTCCTCGACCTATGTCGGCTCCGATTCGCTTGCCGAGCTCATGGCGGAGCACCCCGATACCAAGTACATCGTCAACACCAACGATCCCGATTTTTGGGGCGACTTGGCGATGAGTGTGCTTCCGACGATCGCCCTTATCGCCATCATGTTCTACTTTATGCGCCAGATGATGGGCGCCAACAACAGGAACATGCAGTTTGGCAAGACCAACGCCAAGACCAACGAGGCCACACGCCCCAAGGTCAAGTTTGAAGACGTTGCCGGCGTGGACGAGGCAGTCGAGGAGCTCGAGGAGATCCGTGACTTTTTGAGCGATCCGGACCGCTATCGCAAACTGGGTGCCAAGATCCCGCGTGGCGTGTTGCTGGTGGGGCCTCCGGGCACCGGTAAAACGCTGCTGGCTAAGGCCGTTGCCGGCGAGGCGGGCGTGCCGTTCTTTAGCATCTCTGGTTCCGACTTTGTCGAGATGTTCGTGGGTGTCGGCGCCAGCCGTGTGCGTGACCTCTTTAAGGAGGCCAAGTCCCAGGCCCCGTCGATCATCTTCATCGATGAGATCGATGCCGTGGGACGTCAGCGCGGAGCTGGCTTGGGCGGCGGTCACGACGAGCGCGAGCAGACGCTCAACCAGCTGCTGGTCGAGATGGACGGCTTTGAGGAAAGCGAGTCGGTCATCCTGATCGCTGCGACCAACCGTCCTGACATCCTGGATCCGGCATTGCTGCGTCCCGGCCGTTTTGACCGCCAGGTTACGGTCGACCGTCCGGATGTGAAGGGCCGCGAGCAGATCTTGCGCGTGCATGCCGAGAACAAGCCGATGGACGAGGACGTTAAGTTTGAGAAGCTCGCCCAGATGACCGTTGGCTTTACTGGTGCCGATTTGGCGAACCTGCTCAACGAGTCTGCGCTGCTGGCCGCTCGCCGTCATCGTTCCGTGATCTCGATGGACGAGGTCGAGGAGTCGATGGAGCGCGTGATTGCCGGACCGCAACGCAAGGGTCGCGTGATGACCGAGGCCGAGCGCACCACGATTGCCTACCACGAGAGCGGTCACGCTTTGGTGGGCCACATCCTGGAGCACTCCGATCAGGTTCATAAGATCTCGATCGTCAGCCGCGGTCAGGCCCTGGGCTACACGCTGCAGCTTCCGCAGGAGGACCACTTCCTCAAGACCAAGAACGAGATGCTCGACGAGCTTGCCGTGTTCTTGGGCGGTCGCGTTGCCGAGGAGCTCATGTGCGATGACATCACGTCGGGCGCGAGCAACGACCTGGAGCGTGCGACCAAGATGGCGCGCGAGATGGTTACGCGTCTGGGCATGAGCGAGGAGCTGGGCACGCAAGTGTTTGGCGAGGCGCAGCATCAGGTGTTCCTTGGTCGCGATTACGCCGATCACCAGGATTACTCCGAGGAGACGGCACGCCGCATCGATATCGAGGTTCAGCGCATCATGCGCGAAGCCCATCGTCGTGCGGTCGAGATCTTGGATGTCCGTCGCGATCAGCTCGATCTGATGGCGAAGGTGCTGCTTGAGCGCGAGACCGTCGAAGGCGACGCCGTGAACGCCCTGCTCGACAACGAGTGGAATGCCTACCTTGAGCGCGAGGGCGATATCCTGGCGGCCAAGGAGGAGCGCAATGCCAAGGCGGCCGGCATGCCGACCAAGAAGCGCGCGCCTCGCATGAGCGAGGAGGAGCTGGCGGCTGATGCCGCGGCCTTTGCGCAGGCGGCCATGCAGGAGGATGCCGAAGCCGCATCCGATGATGCTGACGATGACCATGCCGTCGTCGATGCCGATGCCGACACCGACGCCGACAAATAGTCTTTGTGGCGAAAGCCTCTGCGGGGAAACCTGCGGAGGCTTTTTCTTTTGAGCGATATGGGGCCGTCTGTTGATTGGGGACAGACTTAAATGAGCGTTTTCACGCATTTAAGTCTGTCCCCAATCAACATTGCTGCGGCACTTTGCTCGGCTAAAGCGTACAATAGCGCCTATGCGAAAGGGGAACAGATGATCAACGAAACTATGTATGCTCGCGGTGCGGAAAGCTCCATCATCCGTGAGATTTTTAGCTATGGCCTTGAGCGCAAGGCGCAGATCGGTGCGGAAAACGTATTCGATTTTTCGCTGGGCAATCCGAGCGTTCCGGCACCCGCTGCTGTGGCGGAGTCCATTAAGAAGGCCCTGGAGCTGCCGAGCGACCAGCTGCACGGCTACACGCCCGCACCGGGCCTGCCGCAATGTCGTGCCGCCGTGGCCGAATCGCTCAACCGCCGCTTTGGCACGAGCTATGAGGGCAAAGACGTCTTTATGACGGTGGGTGCCGCGGCTTCGCTCACCTGCGCGCTCAACGCCGTTACGAATCCGGGCGACGAGGTTATTGTTATCGCCCCGTACTTTCCGGAGTATCGCGTTTGGATTGAGAAGGCCGGCTGTACGTGTGTCGAGGCGCTCGCCGATGAAGATACGTTCCAGCTGAGCGTGGACAACGTGCTCAAGGCGATTACCGATAAGACGGCTGCCGTCATCATCGACTCGCCGAATAACCCGACCGGTGCCGTATATACACGCGACACGCTGACGCGACTGGCCAATGTTCTGCGCGAGGCCAACGCTCAGCGCGATCCCGAGAATCCGATTATGTTCATCTCGGATGAGCCGTACCGCGAAATCGTGTACGGTGCCGAGGTGCCTTGGGTGCCCTCGATCTACGAGAACACCATCGTGTGCTACTCGTATTCCAAGTCGCTGTCGCTGCCGGGCGAGCGCGTGGGGTGGATCTTGGTTCCCAACACCAATCCGCAGGCTGCCCGTCTGATGCCGGCTGTTGCGGGTGCTGCCCGTACGCTAGGTTTTGTATGCGCACCGGCACTCTTTCAGCGCGTGATCATCGATTGCATCGATAAGCCGAGCGATGTCGAGGCCTATGCGCGCAACCGCACGGCGCTCACCGACGCACTAGCGGAGTACGGCTACACCTATGTTGAGCCAGACGGTGCTTTCTACCTGTGGGTGAAAGCGTTGGAGCCCGATGCGAATGCGTTTTGCGAGCGCGCAAAGAAGTATGAGTTGCTTGCGGTTCCCTCGGACAGCTTTGGTATGCCGGGTTGGTTCCGCCTGGGCTATTGCGTGAGTTACGAAACGATTGCCAATTCGCTACCCGCTTGGAAACAGTTGGCGGACGAGTATCGTTAAAAGTAAAGCGCTCTGCCTACAATGTTTTACGTGAAACGGGGTTTGGTGTTAAGCCGGACCCCGTTGTCATGGACGTTGTGTCTTTGGGATGGAGTGGTTTTACGACTATCGAAGGCTATGCGTACAATGAATATAAGCGACGGCCGTGCCAGATAAGGAGACCTGATGCCCTACCTGCTTTCTTGTGACATTCATACCCATACGATGTTCTCTGCGCATGCATATTCGACCATTGAGGAGAATGTGTACTGGGCGGCAGAGCGTGGCCTGCAGGTGCTCGGATCTGCCGACCATCTGAGCTCTATGGTTACGGCTTGTCCCAATGACCTGCGCAGTTACCAATTCTTTATCAACCAGGATATCTGGCCGCGCATTTGGAGCGGCGTGCTAGTGCTGCGTGGTGCCGAGGCCGATATCGTTTCGCTGGACGGAAGCCTGTTTGGCGAGGACACTCCTGTCACGCTCGATATTGCCGGCGATTCGTACAGCCGTCAGCATTCGCTGTTCGATTTGGTTACGCGTAATTTGGATTATTTGGTTGCAAGCGTGCATAATCCGCAGATTGCTGAGGGTGCGACGCTGGCCCAAACGACCGAGATGTATATCAATGCCTTGGAACACCCTAAGGTGTTCATGCTGGGCCACGCGGGTCGCTCGGGCGTGCCGTTCGATATCGACGAGGTGCTGTTGGCAGCTAAGGCCAAGCACAAGATTATCGAGATCAACAACCATAGTCTTGAACACGGTATCGACACTGAGCATTGGGTCGTATGCCGCAAGATCGCCGAGCGCTGCGCCGAGCTGGGCGTGGGCATTGGCGTTTCGACCGATGCGCACATTGGCATGGCCATTGGCAAGCTCGATCACGCGCGCAAGATGCTCGACGAGATTCACTTCCCGCTGGATTTGATCGTGACGCGCGACCGCGAGACGCTGCTGCGCGAGATGGCGGCAGCCGGCGTGTGCGATCTGCGCAATGGGATGTAGCGGAGTTTATAAACCAAGCGAAGGGGGCGGCCCAGGCGGGTCGCCCCCTTTCTTGTCCCAAAAATCTACTGAGGTTGGTTAGCGGCGTTCGAGGACCGCTACGGTTTCGGTGTGGTCGGTGTGAGGGAACATGTCGACGGGCGTGATCTTGAGCAGGCGATAGCCTCCGTCGAGGAGCTGATGCAGGTCGCGCTCTTGAGTTACGGGGTTGCAGCTGATATAGGTGATGCGGCGCGGCTTAAGCGCGCAGGCAGCTTCGAGGAACTCGGGCGTGGAGCCGGCGCGCGGCGGATCGATGGAAAGGACATCGACCCGCTCGTTGTTATCGGCGGCATCCAGGATGTAATCGGTGGCGTCGTCGGCCATAAACCAAGCGCTGCGGGTGAGGCCGTTGAGCTCGGCATTGCGACGTGCGTCGGCAATGCCCGCCGGGTTGCGCTCCACGCCGAGCAGTATAATGCCGATACCCTTGTTCTGAGCATCTTTAGCTGCGCAAAGACCGATGGTACCGCTGCCACAGTAGGCATCCATGAGCACATCGCCCTGGTGCAAATCCATGCCGTCGATAGCGAGCTGATAGAGCAGCTCGGTCTGCTGCGGGTTGGTCTGATAGAACGCGGTAGGGGAGATATCGAATTCGCAGCCGAGCAGCTGATCGCGCATGCATTCGGCGCCATAGACGATGCGGGTCTCTTCGCCCAGGATGGCATTGCCGGGGCGGCCGTTGATATTCTGCGCAACGGTGACGATGTGCGGATCGAGCGAGGCGACGGCCTCAAAGAACTCCTTTGCATGCGGTAAGTCACGCTGGGCGGTCACGAGCGTAACCATGACCTGGTCGGTACGCCAACCGCAGCGGACGACGGCATAGCGAAGCAAACCAAGATGCTTGTCCTCATTAAAGGCGGGAATATGCAGCCGCTCAGCTTCGCGTGCGATGCCGTTGAGAATCTGACGGGCGCCCGGTGCCTCGACGGGGCATTCGGGTACGGCAACGATCTTGTGCGTGCCGCGCTCAAAGAAACCGCAACGGACAGCGCCCTCCTTACCGGGAGCAAAGGGAGTGGCAGCCTTATGACGAAAGCCACGCGGCGCAGGATATTTACCCGGGTCGCCAAGGGTGACGCCCATACCGCGAATAGGATCGACAGCAATGCTCTCGCGCTCACAAAGCTCGGCAAACAGCTCCTCCATAGCAGCCTGCTTAGCCGCCAACTGCTTTTTATAAGGACGATTGAGCGCCGTGCACCCACCGCAAGATTTCATGATCGAACAGGGAGACTTGGGGTCCACGGCCTTACGCGCAGACGAAACCCGATCTTTATGCGAGTGCTTGGAGCGAGTCTGAGATGCCTTATCCTCGTTCCGACGAGAGCCGGGACGCTTGGCCTTAGCCTTGCCCTTGGCCGACTTACCCTTCGCGTCCTGAGACGACTTGGATTTCTGAGAAGATTTTTTCTCCTCTGACCCCTCAGCCGCCTCGATCAAAGCACGACGAGCCTTGCGCTCCGCACGAGATTCTGCCATCAATAACTCCACTAATTCATGAATTAAAGCTGCAAGTATTGTACCGTGCCAAGCCAGCAGACGATATGCAAGCGGTTTATTCGTGTCAGTGATAAGCCCAACGACGGTTGCCCGCCGCGTGAGGGGTGTGGGGGTTAAGTTTCCTGCTCTACAGTCCTCACGCGGCGGGCAAACTCGCCTTGTGCTCTATCACGCTAAAGTGTATGATTCTGAACGTTACACGAATCACTTTACTTAACTAAAGTGCCATCAAGGGGGGATACCATGAACACCGATATGTCTCGTCGTCAGTTTGTTGGTCTAGCCGGCTCGCTCGCTACGGTGCTTGGCCTTGGTCTTGTCGGTTGCGGCGGTGGTGCCGGCAAGGGCTCCGCTGCTGGCTCTGCCGCGGCCAAGGATGTGAAGGGCGCTGCGGAGTCCAAGAAGCTCGTGGTGGGCTTTGACAAGTCCTATCCTCCGTATGGCTTTGTAGGCGACGATGGCGAGTACACCGGCTTTGACCTCGACCTTGCCAAGGCCGTTGCCGATAAGCAGGGCTGGGAGGTCAAATACGAGGCCATCGACTGGGATGCCAAAGACACGCTGCTCAACTCGGGTGCTATCAACTGCATCTGGAACGGCTTTACCATGGAGGGCCGCGAGGACGACTACACGTTCTCCGAGCCGTACATGCTTAACGAGCAGGTGCTCGTGGTCAAGAAGGACGCGGGTATCAAGAGCTGGGACGATCTTGCCGGCAAGACCGTGATTACCCAGACTGATTCCGCCGCACAGGATGTGCTCGAGGGCGACCAGAAGGATCTGGCCGCGACGTTTGCCACGCTCGATACCATCGGTGAGTACAACACGGCGTTTATGCAGCTCGAGAGTGGTGCAGTCGATGCCGTTGCCTGTGACCTCTCGATCGCCCAATATCAGCTTGCCGCCAAGCCCGATGCCTATACGCAGCTCGACAAGCCGCTGTCCAGCGAGCACTACGCCGTCGGCTTTAAGAAGGGCGACACCAAGTCGGCCGACGCCGTGACCGAGTCGCTCAAGGCACTCTATGAGGACGGCACGGTCAAGGACCTCTGCGATAAATATGCAGATTACGGTCTGTCTTTCGATAATTGGGTGCTCAAGTAATGTCTATTCAGGTCATGATGCAGATGCTTGGCCAGGGATTCTTGGTCAGTTTGCAGCTGTTTGTACTGACGCTGCTCGGGTCGATTCCGCTGGGAATCCCCGTGGCGTTTATGCGCATGAGCAAAATTGCGCCGCTCCGCTGGATTGCGCGCATCTACATTTCGGTCATGCGCGGTACGCCGCTCATGCTGCAGATGTTTGCCATCTACTTTGCCCCGTACTACGTGTTTGGCATTTCGCTCACGCCCGATTCCAAATGGACGGCATGCGTCGTGGCGTTCATCATCAACTACGCCGGTTACTTTGCCGAGATCTATCGCTCGGGCCTGCAGTCCATTCCGCGCGGTCAATACGAGGCCGCCGAGGTGCTGGGCTATTCGCGCACGCAGACGTTTCTGTATATCGTGATGCCGCAGGTCGCCAAGCGCATTTTGCCGGCGATGGGCAACGAGATCATCACGCTGGTCAAGGATACGTCGCTGGCGTTTGCCATTGGCGTGGGTGAGATGTTCTCGACGGCCAAGGCGCTGGTCGCCTCGCAGGTGAGCATGGTACCGTTTGCGATCGCGGCACTGATTTACTGGGTCTTTAACTTTGTAGTCGAGATGCTGTTAGGCGCTGCCGAGAAACGACTTGACTATTACCATGACTAGCCTGTCCCGTTGTGCTTTTCAAACACGTGGAGGTTCCTGTGTCCGGAACGGTTATGAATATATCGAACGCGCGTAAGGCGTTTGGCGGCAATGAGGTGCTCAAGGATATCTCGCTTGAGGTGAAGCGTGGCGAGGTCGTGGCGATTATCGGACCTTCGGGTGGCGGCAAGTCCACGCTGTTGCGGTGTGCCACGCTGCTCGAGACACTCGACGGAGGCTCGCTCTCGTTTGGTGACCTTGCCGTTGCGACGGATGCGGGTTCGGGCGCGGTGTACGCAAAGGGCGATGTGCCTAAACAGGCGCGCTCGCGGTTTGGTTTGGTGTTTCAGAACTACAATCTGTTCCCGCACTATACCGTGATGAAAAACATCACCGATGCACCGATCCGCGTGCTTAAGCGCCCGCGCGAGCAGGCGGAGGCTCGCGCACACGAGCTCATTGCACAGATGGGGCTTACGGGTAACGAGAACAAGGTGCCCTGCGAGCTTTCGGGCGGTCAGCAGCAACGCGTAAGTATTGCCCGCGCCCTGGCGCTCGACCCGGAAATCTTGTTCTTTGATGAGCCGACCTCGGCGCTCGATCCCGAGCTGACGGCCGAGGTTCTGCGCGTCATCAAGGATCTGGCCGCGCAGAATATGACGATGGTGATCGTGACCCATGCGATGCAGTTTGCGCGCGATGTTGCCGATCGTGTGGTCTTTATGGACGGCGGCCGCATTGTCGAGGAGGGGCCTGCCGAGCAGGTCATCGATCATCCGCGCGAGCAACGTACCCGTGAGTTCTTGAGCCGTATCGAGGGGTAGGCTCAGCTATTTGCTCAACTATTAATTGAGGCGAAGCCGCCGCAGGTCTTACGGCCTGCGGCGGCATTTTATTTGCATCGGCGGGGTCCAATAATCGCCTCGCAAGCTCGCGCCCTCCTCTCGCCGCCCGTATCCATACGCGTGCCGAAAGGTCTGCATGGACAGGCGACTGCAAGGGTAGGGTGGTGGCATAGGACATTTGGAGGGTGAGTCGGCTCGGCTGCCGACCATGCTGCTCCCGGGACGGCATCGACCGCGAACTCTCCCCGTTGGCGTCGCGCATCGCGCGCGACCCTGCAAGGAGGTCATCATGGGTGCTCCCAAGACCGGCAACGTAAGGAACGTGGTGCTCGTAGGCCAAGGCGGGGTGGGCAAGACTTCACTCGCCGAGGCCATGCTCCACCTTTCCGGTAAGACCGCCCGCCTGGGCGGCCACGACGGCACCAAGCCCACGCTCGACTATGACCCTGAAGAGGTCAAGCGTTCATTCTCTATCTCGACGACCATCGCGCCGATCGATTGGAAGGGCGCCCGCATCAACGTGCTCGATGCCCCGTGCTACCCCGATTTTATCGGCGACGCCTTTGCCGCGATGAGCGTCTGCGAGACGGCGCTGTTCGTGGTCGACGCCGAGGCCGGCCCGCAGCCCACGACGGTTAAGCTTTGGTATGCCGCCGAGGACCTGCGCCTGGCGCGTGCGGTGTTCGTAAACCGCCTGTCGCGCTCCGAGGCCAGCTTTGCGACCACGATGGACCTGCTGCAGGAGCGCTTTGGCACGCGCCTGGGCGCCGTGACCCTTCCCTGGGGCGAGGGCGAGGACTTTGACGGCATCATCGACCTGGTGCGCATGAAGGCGCGCCATTGCAACGGCACCGAAGCCGTTGAGTCGGAGATTCCCGAGGAGTATCGTGCCCAGGCCGAGGAGGCCCATGACCATCTGTGCGAGTTGGTGGCCGAGGCCGACGATGAGCTGATGATGAAGTACCTGGAAGGCGAGGAGACACTGACGCAGGAGGAGCTTGAGGGCTTGCTGTCGAAGGCGATTGCCGAGCGCATCTTTGTGCCGGTCTTTGCGGGCGATTGCATTAAGGAGCAGGGCGTCAACTCGCTGATGGACGACATCGCGACGTACTTCCCGGCGCCGACCGACTACGGCGAGATGCCGCTTATCGACGGCGATTCGCTCAAGATTTCGAGCGACGATGACCGTCCGGTGGCGTTTGTGTTTAAGACCCTGGCCGATCCGCAGCAGGGTCGCATCAGCTTTATCAAGGTGCTGACGGGTACGCTTGAGCCGGGTCTTGAGCTGATCAACGCGCGTACCCGCAAGGGCGACCGTCTGGCTCACCTGTATGTGATGTGCGGCCGCGACATGACCGAGGTCGGTCACGCCTATGCCGGCGACATTATCGTGGCACCCAAGCTGGCGGCCGAGACGGGCGATACGCTCTCGATTACCGGCAAGGTCGAGGCTGCGGCGTTTAAGTTCCCCAACTCGCAGTACCGCATTGCCATCGAGGCCGAGAATCGCGGCGACGAAGAGAAGCTCTACACGTTTATCGAGAAGGCCTGCAAGGCCGATCCGACCATGAGCATCGACCGCGACGAGGAGACCGGCCAGACCATTATCTCCGCCGTTGGTGAGGCGCAGGTTTCGGTGCTGCTCAATCGTTTGGAGGATCGCACCAAGGTCGTAGCCAAGAGCGTGCCGATCCGCATTCCGTATCGCGAGACCATTCGCCGTACGGCAAGTGCCCAGGGCCGCCATAAGAAGCAGACCGGCGGCGCCGGTCAGTACGGCGACTGCTGGCTGCGCGTGGAGCCGCTCATTGGGCCCGACGGCACGAGCGATGGCTATGAGTTTGTGGACGAGGTCGTGGGCGGCCGCATTCCGCGCTCGCTGATCCCCGCCGTGGACAAGGGCGTCCAGGAGACCATGAAGGACGGTATTATTGCCGGCTATCCGCTCACGGGCATTCGCGTGGCTGTGTACGACGGCTCGTATCACAGCGTCGACTCCAACGAGATGGCGTTCCGCGCGGCGGCTCGCATCGGCCTGCGCAAGGCATGCGCCGATGCCGACCCGGTGGTGCTGGAGCCCATCGAGGAAATCACGGTGACTATCCCCGAGAGCTACGCCGGCGCCGTGATGGGCGACATCTCGGCATCGCGCGGTCGCGTGACGGGCATGGAGACCGATGAGCGCGGCGACACCGTGGTCATCGCACAGGTGCCTCTCGCCGAGTTGACGGATTACTCGACTCGTCTGCGCTCTATCACGCGCGGCACGGGCGACTTTACCATGAAGCCCGCAGGCTATGAGCAGGTGCCTTATGACGTTCAGGCCAAGCTGGTCGAGCGCTATGAGGAGGGTCGCGCCAAGTAGCGTGTGATTTTGCCTGCAATGTAGGTGCTGACGAAAGGGCCGCCTTGGGTAACCGGGGCGGCCCTATTTGATCCTTTGGGACGGAGGAAAACGGATCATTTTTTTTGGTTACGGGCAGCGCGGCCGGCATTAGTCTCCCGAGGCCTGATTGCGGCCGGTGGCGTAGTCGATCTGCACGTGCGGCTGCAGGTTGTAGCAGTACACGTGGAAGCAGAGGGCCTTGCCGTGGTCCTCGACCGATTGCGCCTCAAGGCGCACACCGCGGCAGACAAGTTCCTCTTCGTTATACATGGGCGTGACGCGGTAGAGCACATGGTTGCCCGTGTCGCGGATGTAGCCGAGAATCTGCTCCTCAAACGGCAGCATGCCCGTTTCGTTGAGATAGCGCGTGCCGGTGAGGAGATTTTTGCGGTTGGCGTTTTCGCCGCAGAGCGACCAGGCGATAAGGTGGCAGCGGTTGTAGAGGCTCTGGCCCGGAATAAAGTCGTAGCGCTGCTGGTGCCAACCGGCAGGATGGATACGCGAGATATCGCCGCGCTCGCCTTGACCGAGCGACTCGGGGCCTACACAGGCGAGCGCCTTGCGAGTGCGGCCCAGGCTGTCGAGCTTGGAGAATTTCTTAAAGCAGCCCTCTTCTGTAGCGCGCTCGTATTCATCGAGCGTGAATGATGGTGTGCCGAGCGGGTGCGTGCTGTCGGTGCGAAGGGCAACGTAGGGGTTGCCGGCGTAGTCGGGAATGCTGCTGAGATAAACACCGCGGGCGCGGTTGAGGTCGGGATTTTCGACCTCGTCGATGGGGGTGGCGGCACTGTCCGCGGAAACGTCGTCATCGGTGTCGGTCGCGGCGGAATCGGAGCCATCGCCAGGGTCCTGGCCGTTTTGAGGGTCCGGGGAGCTCGCCGTTCCCGATTCGAGCCGAGCGACCAGGCCCGCCTCGTCGTCGGTGCGGCTGGGACTCTCGTTTTGTTTTTCGGCCAGAGCCGCCGCCTGCTCATCGCTTTGCGGCGACAGCAGCTTGGGCGCTCCGTCGAGCGATCCCGTAAACAGCGCAAACCCCAGCACCACGGCGGTGCCGATGGAAAGTACTTGCTTGTAGGTGGACTTGCGCGACATTGAGGCTCCTGGATGGACGGTTGGGAATCTACCAGTCTAGCAGGAGCCGACAGGGGCCGCTCCACCGAACAAATACTCAAGATTTGGGACAAACGCTACGGATTCATTTGCCTCATATGGAGCTGCGGCGGTTGTGAATGTGGGGCCATTCGGCGTTTCCCCAGATAAAACCCGCCAAAATAAACCTGTCCCTTTTTGGCAGGCTAATCGTGAGTTATTTCACCGCAACTTAGGGCACGGTTAGGATGTGTGCACTTTAAAAAGAAGAACCCATGATTAGAGAGGTCGCGCTCGTCTCTCTAAATGTCTCTATAAAGAGAAAGTCAGTTAAAGAGATAACATTGGGCAATCTAACAGTGAATTCGATACATCTCTCTAAATGTCTCTCTAAAATAAGGTGCTTATCTCTCTAAAGTTAGAGAGATATACTATACTTTAGAGAGATAAATCTATCGTTTTAGAGAGACGGAATGTCAATGCTGCTGGATGAACCCCTTGGCCTTATCGTTGAGCGCCTTCGCAGGCGAGGGACTGATGACGCATCGGTAGAAGTTAAAGCCTGCACGAATAAATTGAGCGCAGACGTATGGGAGACAGTGAGCGCTTTTGCGAACACTGCGGGTGGGCTCATTATTTTGGGCCTGAACGAAGCCGAAGGATTTGTTCCTTCGGCTAACTTTGCTATCGATAGGGTGCGCGATCAGTTTGTTTCGGGTATCGGAGACGGAGGCTCAGCGGCAGTGGTGACCCATGCGCCGCGGTACGAGCTTGATCGAGGCGAGGTCGACGGGCTCCAGGTGCTTCTGGTGCGCATCTTTGAACTTGAGCTTAAAGCGAAGCCTTGCTATATCGGCGCGCGCGGCGTGCAGAACGGTAGCTACAAGCGCGTGGATGATAAAGATATCAAGATGTCACCCGCTGAGCTATATGAGCTGCAGAGTGCGTTGCTTCCGAGCGATGCAGACGACACGGTGGTTTCGGAGGCAACGGTCGAGGATTTGGATCCAGATGTCGTGCGGTCTATTATCGCAAATCGCCGGCTGCAGACCCCGCGCGTTTTGCGCGGGGCCGATACGCTGGAAAAGCAGCTGGTCAGACTCAATATCACTACAAAGGATGGTGCCGTGAAGCTCGCGGGGCTTCTGTCGGCGGGAATTTACCCCCAGCAGTTCTATCCCAAACTGATGATCGATGTCGCCGTTCATTCCGATGTGGAAAAATCTGCACCCGGGCAACCCCGGTTTATTGACCGCCAGTTGTGCGATGGCCCGATTCCGGCTTGCATCGAAGATGCCCTTGCCGCGATTGGACGAAACTTGCGCAAAGCGGCGATAGTGCAAGGCGCTGGCAGAAGGGATGATTGGGAAGTTCCCCAGGAGGTTTTGCGCGAGGCCTTGGCAAATGCCTGCATCCATCGAGAATATTCGCCCATGTTTGTGGGGCAGGCCGTGAGTGTCGATATCTATCCAGACAGAATAGAAATCAAAAACCCTGGCGGGCTTTGGGGCGGAAAGACGGTGGACAATCTTGCAGACGGGGAATCGCGCTGCCGAAACTCAAAGCTCATGAGCCTAATGGGGGCGACGCCGTTAGAGCATGCCGAGGGGGCCGTTGCGGAAAGCCAGGGATCTGGTATCCCGGCTATGATTCGCGAGATGGAGTCTCGTTCGCTTGGCAGGCCGAAATTTATCGTTAAGGCCGATTCGTTTACGGTGCTGCTTTCCCGGCACGGGGCGGAGCTTGCTGAAAACCGCACGTGGATTCAGAGCCATGTGGGCACCGAGCTGACGGATCGCGAGGAAACACTGCTCATGTTTATGCGGGAGCATGGGTGCGTATGCGATGTTCAAAAAATACGAGAGGCCCTGAAGTGGGATTCGGATGACATTCGCCTGATCTGCGGGGACCTTGTGGATAAACATGTCCTGTCAAAATGCGGCAAAGACACGTATGAAATTATCGATATGAACAGAGAATCGTCAGCTTCGACGGCGGATAGGATCCTGGAGGCTCTCAGCGCCGAAGTGGATATGACGGCGCGAGAAATAGCGGTTGCATCGGGGGTCAGAATTTCGTCTGTCCGTTACCATCTGCCAAAAATGGCAGATAAAGGACTCATTGAGGTAATGGGTTCATCGACGAGCCACAATCGCCGATATCGGAAGAAGTAGATGCAGCCGGACCGCCCCTCTAGTGTCTCTCGAAGTTAGATGGGCGCTAGAGGGGCGACTGCCTCGCGATATTTCCCCAGATAAAACCTGCCAAAATAAACCTGTCCCTTTTTGGCAGGTTACTGATTCATGTTGCCGTGGATGTAGGGGGTGACCTCGGGGGAGATATGGTCGCAGCCCAGCTCGCGCAGCGCGGACTCGATAACGGCGGGCAGCGGGGTCTTGCCCTTGTCGTCGACGGCGGCACCGCCGAGGGTGGCAATCTTGGCGACATCTGCGGGTGCGGCCTCGATATGCATGCAGCCGCCGACCAAGCGCGCGCGTACCTGTGCCAGATCAAGATCGTGCAGGTAATCCTCGCAGGCGCGGATTAAATCGACCTTCTCGCGCGTAAGCTCCTCGCCCGTGGGGACGCGGGTGGCAAGACATGCTCCCGCCGGCAGGTTCCAAACGGGATAGCCCCATGCGCGCAGCAGCTCGCGCTCTTCGTCCTTGGTAAAGCCGACCTCCATAAGGGGTGAGCGTACGCCGAGCTCTTCTGCCGCACGCATGCCGGGGCGGTAGTCACCGCGATCGCTTGCATTGCTGCCATCGATGACGGTGGGAAAGCCGAGCGACTTGGCGTGGTTGACGATGGCGGTAAAGCCGGCGTGCTTGCAGTGGTAGCAGCGATTAGCATCGTTGCAGGCTACTTGGGGGAGCTGCAGCTGATCCACCGAAAGATTGAGCACGGGGAGCTTAAAATGCGGCCCCTCATTGGCCTGCCCATCAACGGACTGCTCAAACGAAGCCTGCTCGGGCGTGCCGATGAGCGGCGTAGTGAGATGGACGAGGAGGGTATCGGTAGGCATGATGCGGGCGCATACGGCGGCCAAAAAGCTGCTGTCGACGCCACCGGAAAACCCGATAGCCACGCGCCCGTATGCCAAAAGCAACTGTTCGAGCGCCGATAGCTTGTCTTGAAGCTCCTCTGCGGGTGCCGTGGTGTCTAAAATCATGAAACGATCCTTACCATTGAGTACTCGGTCGAAAACTATAATCCTAATGCGTTACTTGCCATAAGTCTTCTATCTATGTAACGAAAGTGCAATATGCTATATACGTTATATACAAGTTTGTAAGTGCGGTAGAGTGGTAGTAACACAATCCGGTGAGGGGACCGATATGATCAAGGCTGTTATTTTTGACATGGATGGAACGCTGGTCGATACCGAGCGTTTGGGGATTAAGGCCTGGAAGGCAGGCGCCGCTGAGCTGGGGCTCGCGATTGATGAAGCGCTGATCCATCAGTTTATCGGTCGCACGCTGCCCGATGTCATGGACATCCTCGATAAGCATTACGGCAGCCATGAAACCACCGAGGCGATCTATCGTCGCCACAAGGAGATTCGCGACGAGATGGTCAAGACCGAACTGGAACTTAAGGCCGGTGCCGCCGAGTGCCTAGACGAGCTGCTGGCTGCGGGCTATCACGTGGGTCTAGCGACGTCGTCGCGCCTCGTTACGGCCGAGCGCAACCTTAAGATGGTCGGTCTTTTTGACAAGTTTGAAACGGTAACGTGTGGCGAGGACGTCGTGCACGGCAAGCCCGACCCCGAGATGTATCTGCTCGCCTGCGAGCGTGCGGGCTTTGCCCCCGAGGAGTGCGCCGTGGTCGAGGATTCGCGCAACGGTTGCGTCTCGGGCATCACGGCCGGCTGCCATGTCTTTGCCGTCCCCGATATCATGCCGCTGCCGCAGGACGTGGTGGATGGCTGCGAGGCCGTGCTCGATACGTTGTTCGACCTGGCGGCGGCAATCAAGACTGTGCGCTAGAAAATTGCGGCGTTGAAACGAGCGATTGCTCACGTTTGCGCTTAAGCAAAAGGGGTCCGGCAATGGTCGGGCCCCTTTTGCTTAAGCGGCGACTTAGCATACTCGCGGGCGTGCTATAGATACGCACCGAGGTTGATGGCCGTGGCGTCGGTCTGGCTGCTTGCCTGGGTGCTGGCGCGTTCCAGTAGGAACGGACGTACCAGTTCTTGGCGGTTGATATCCTCGGCGGCGACTGCGGTGACGGTACGCGCTGCGGAGCCGACACGGATATGCTTGATCTTTGCCGGGGCCTTGTTCTCGATTTGCTCCATCAGCAGTTGGACACCCTTGCGGCCAATCTCGTAGCCCGGGGGCGCTACCGTAGTGAGCGGGACCGATCCGCTCCAAGCGAGCGGGTTGCCGTCGCATCCGGCCACGCGTACTTGCCCGGGGACAGAGATGCCCTTGTCGACCAGTGCCGAAACGACGCCCGAGGCCAACACATCGGTCAGGCCGACGACAAAATCGGGACGTTCGTCCGCGGGGCGCTCGGCGATTTGGGCACCGATGCCGTAGCCGTCGGCAGCGGTATTCCATTCGCCGGCGTCGATGACTTCGATCTTGATATCGGGGTGCAGGGCGAGCGCCTTATGAATGCCAAGGACGCGCAGGGTGAGTTGCATAAATGCTGCTCGGCCGACGACGACAATATGGTGCGCGCCGCGGGCGATAGCAAGTTCGGCAATGATGCGACCCTGGGCCTCGTTGTCGGCCGCTACGTAGTAGCCGGGCTCGGAGCAATGGATGTCCAGATGGACGATCGGCACGGGCATCTTGGTCATGGCGGGGTGCCAGTCGGGGGATGCCATGGGCTGAACCATGACGCCGGACATCTGGGTGCCCATAAAGTAGCGCAGGTAATGGTCCTCGAGAATATCGTCGTTATCGGCGTTGGCGATGAGCAAGTCGTAGCCGTGCTTGCGGGCCTCGTTGTGGGCGCCGCTGGCGATTTGGAGCGAAAAGCCGTGATCGAGACGAGGGAGCACCAGGCCAAAGGACTTGGTGGCGCCGCCTGCGAGCTGACGGGCGCTTTGGTTGGGCAGGTAGCCAAGGCGATTGATGGTCTCGTTGATGAGCTTGAGGGTCTCGGGGCGCAGCTTTTCGGGATGGTTGAGCGCGTTGGAAACCGTGCCCAACGAAACCCCGGCTTCGCGCGCGACGTCGCTGATTTTAACCTTTGCCATAGCGGCCCCTTTGATGCGTTTCAAGTACAAGCCAGATTGTAGCATCCCAAACCTTCCAAAAAGGGACAGGTTTATTTTGGCAGGTTTTATCTGGGGAAACGCTGTTGCCAGCGCGACCACCACGAAGGGGGCAGGTACCTTTGTGGTGGTTTGGACCGGCTGGACGTGTGTGCATCGAGTGGTATCTAAGTTGAGATACCACTTCTGGTATATCAGCTTGCGTTTGCGTGAGTACAATACTCGAACGTTGTACGTCTCAGCGCCCTTTGTGCGTGGACGTCTTGCAGTCACGCGAACGAAGGGATTTATCCTATGTGCGGAATTGTCGGCTACACCGGCTCTGATATTGCAAAGAACATCCTGGTCACGGGCCTCAAGCGTATGGAGTATCGCGGCTATGACTCCTCGGGCGTCGCGCTCGAGGTGGGCGAGGGCGCCGCGGCGCACCTCGATGTCATCCGCCGCGTGGGCAAGGTCGCGGGCTTGGAGAGCGAGCTTTCCAACATTGACAGCGACGCTACCTGCGGTATCGGCCACACCCGTTGGGCCACCCACGGCAAGCCCTCCGTCGTTAACGCTCACCCCCACACCAGCTGCGACGGCCGTATCGCCATCGTCCACAACGGCATCATCGAGAACTTCGCCGAGCTGCGCGAAGAGCTGGAGGGTCGCGGCCACCACTTTAAGAGCGAGACCGATACCGAGGTCTTCGCGCATCTGATCGAAGAGGCTTATGCCGAGACGCACGACCTGATGGCCTCCGTGCGCGAGGCGTGCACCCACGTGGTCGGTGCCTATGGTCTGGCCGCCGTGTGCGCTGACGAGCCCGGCGTGATCGCTGTGGCCCGCAAGGATTCCCCGATCGTAGTCGGCGTGGGCGAAACCGGCTCCTATGTTGCTTCCGATGTCATCGCGCTCATCGACGCCACCCGCGATGTCGTGGTGCTCGAGGACGGTCAGTTTGCCAAGCTCACGCCCGCAGGCGTCGAGTACACCGACGAGGCCGGCAACGTTATCGAGCCCAAGGTCACCCACATCGACTGGGACCTGGACATGGCAGAAAAGGGCGGTTATCCCGACTTTATGCTCAAGGAGATTCACGAGCAGCCGCGCGTCGTGCGCGACACGCTGGTTGGTCGTATGACGCCGGCCGGCGAGCTCGACATCGACGAGCTGGGCCTTTCGCTCGAGGAACTCAATGACATCGACCGCGTCTACGTGATCGCTTGCGGCACCAGCTATCACGCTGGCCTCATTGCCAAGAATCTCATTGAGGGCTGGGCTCGCATCCCCACCGAGGTGGAGGCGGCCAGCGAGTTCCGTTATCGCAACCCCATCATTACGCCGACGACGCTTGTCGTTGCCGTGTCCCAGTCGGGCGAGACGGCCGATACCCTTGCCGCCATTCGCGATGCGCGCATCAAGGGTGCCAAGGTCTTCGGCATCACCAACGTGGTGGGCAGCCCCGTGGCGCGTGAGAGCGACGGCGTCATCTACACCAAGGCCAACAAGGAGATTGCGGTCGCCTCGACCAAGAGCTTTATCGGCCAGGTTGTGAGCCTCACGCTTTTGGCTCTGCTGCTGGCGCAGGTCAAGTACCGCCTGACCACCAAACAGGCGCGCATGCTGTTCCGCGAGCTTTCCGATACGGCCGAGCAGATCCAGTGGATTTTGGATACCCAAACCGAGGCCGTGCATGAGGCCGCCCTGCTGTGCAAGGACGCGCAGTCGGCGCTGTTCGTGGGCCGTGGCATGGGTGCCGCTATTTCCTACGAGGGTGCGCTCAAGCTCAAGGAAGTCAGCTACCTGCACGCCGAGGCATATGCCGCCGGTGAGATGAAGCACGGCCCCATTGCCCTGATCGACCCGGGTTTCCCTGTCATCGCTGTGGCCACCAAGAGTGCCACCTACGACAAGACCGTGTCGAACCTTATGGAGTGCAAAGCGCGCGGCGCCAAGGTCATCGTCGTTGCCACCGAGGGCGACGAGGAGATCAACAAGATTGCCGACTGCATCATCCGCGTGCCGGCAGTCCGCGACGTGTTCAGCCCCATCACGGCGAGTGTCCCGCTGCAGCTGCTCGCCCGCGAGGTGGCCATCCTGCGCGGTTGCGACGTTGACCAACCTCGCAACCTGGCGAAAAGCGTTACTGTCGAGTAATCGAGTTCCGTCGTTCTAACAACTAAGGCCCGGCTCCGTTGTGGCGGAGTCGGGCCTTGTTTCATTTGACCAGATAAAACCTGCCAAAATGAACCTGTCCCTTTTTGGCAGGTTAGCGGAGCTTGCTGGTCTCGAAGTACTCGGGGAACTGGTCCAGAACCTCGGTTTGGTTGCGGAACATCATGTGCAGGTGCTTGCTGACCAAAAAGCTCGCTTCGATGGGGTCGCGACCGGCGATAGCGCGGCGAATCTGCTTGTGCTCGTTCACGATGTCCTGATTGTCGAGAACCTGCGTGGCAGCGCGCAGCCAGCGGAAGCGCTCCAGGTCGGCATTGGTCTCTTCGAGCCACGACCACACGGTGCTGCGACATGCGATGCTAAAAATCATGTGATGCATGAGGTTGTCGCTCAAAAAGAAGCCGATGCGATCCTCTTCGGCCATGGCTTTTTCCTGCAGCGCGATGGCGCGGTCGAGCTGCTCGATGCCGGCCGACGTGGCTCGCGCACAGCACTCCACGATCACCTGCTTTTCCAGATGCTCGCGGATGTAACAGGCACTCTCGGCAAGGGTGAGGTTGATGGGTGAGACGTAGGTGCCGCTCTGGGGCACGGTGCGCACCAGGCCCTCTTGCGCCAGACGCACCAGTGCCTCGCGCACAGGGGTGCGCCCCATATCCAGGTCGTCACAAAGTTGCTTGACGCCCAGCTTTTCGCCCGGCTTGTAGTCCAGGTAGACGATTTTGCGTCGAATGGTGTGGTAGGACTGGTCCTGTAGGCTCGTTTCCTGCTCGCCGACGTGCATCGATTCTTCCATAGCGCCTCGCAACTGTTCTATCAAACTCATATGTCAGTTGTTAATTATGCCGCGAATCAGCTCTCCGCGGTGGGTAATTCGGCTGTTGCCTGAGAACTATTGCGGCATCTTAGTCTGTGTTTGCGCAAGGCTGCGCTCAATGTTGCCGTATCATAAGCCGTCGCAAACGTGAAATAGAAAGAAGGAATCCCATATGCAACTGGCAAATATCGTACGCGAGCGCTGGAAAGGCGTCTTGTTCTGCCTGATCATCGCCATTCCCGCGACGTTGCTCGGCAAACAAATTGAGGTGGTCGGCGGTCCGGTATTTGCCATCCTTTTTGGCATGGTCCTGGCGCTCGTCTTTCCCAAGAATCGTCGCGAACAGCTCACCGCCGGCGTTGCCTATACGTCCAAAAAAGTCTTGCAGTACGCGGTTATCCTGCTTGGCTTTGGCATGAACCTCTCCCAGATTCTGTCCAAGGGCGCCCAGTCGCTGCCGATTATCGTGGCGACAATCTCGACATCGCTTGTCATCGCCTTTGTGCTCTGCCGCGTCATGAATGTGCCGGGTAAGATCGCGACGCTTGTGGGTGTGGGTTCGTCGATTTGCGGCGGTTCTGCCATCGCCGCGACCGCGCCCGTCATCGATGCCGACGATCGCGAGATTGCCCAAGCTATTTCGGTCATCTTCCTGTTTAACGTTATCGCGGCGCTCGTGTTTCCGACGCTCGGCGGCATGCTCGGGCTGACCAACGAGGGCTTTGGCCTGTTTGCCGGTACCGCCATCAACGACACCTCGTCGGTAACGGCTGCGGCGAGCGCTTGGGACAGCATGCATCCCGGCGCCAATGTGCTCGAGAGCGCCACAGTGGTCAAGCTCACCAGGACGCTGGCCATTATTCCCATCACGTTGGTCCTCGCATGCTGGCAGATGCATCTGGCACGCAAGGCCGGTGGCGACGCTAAGAGCACGTTCTCGCTTAAACGCGCGTTTCCCATGTTTGTGCTGTTCTTTGTGCTGGCGAGCGTGATCACCACGGTGTTTCAGCTTCCTGTGTCCATCACGGCGCCCATCAAGGAGCTGTCGAAGTTCTTTATTGTGATGGCCATGGCGGCTATTGGTTTTAATACCGATATCGTCGAGCTGGTCAAAAAGGGCGGCAAGCCCATCGCGCTGGGCTTTTGCTGCTGGATTGGCATTGCGTGCATGAGTTTGGGAATGCAACACGTACTGGGAATCTGGTAGAGAAGTAGCTTGTTTGCGTGCTGCGTGCTGGCGAGCGCATTCTCACGGTGGAGCGATAGGAGCTCTTGCGGGTATGGCTTGTCCGCAGGTTTATAAGTCCCGAAGAGCTCTTATCGCCCCGCCAGGATGGCGATGCGGGGCAACACCTATACTCGCAGGACGGCGCTTTCTGCCCTATAGTGTTTGATGAGCAATATCGTTCAATTTTGAAACACTCGGTCGTGCGACCGTCGGCGGCTGCATGTCGCCGCGGACAGGGGCAAATCATGGATAGCGATGCCAAACTGAACATCTTGACCGATGCCCTAGCTGCCGCCGGGGCCTCGGCATTGGCAATCGATGCGCGTGGGGACGTCGCGATCTCGACCATGAATGACGCGGCGCTTGAGCGGGATGTGGCGACTTTTGTAGCTGAGCGCCTCGACCGTATAGGAGACGGCGCGCGTCTTGTTATGGGGCGTGCGGGTACGCGCCTGAGCCTGACCGTTCGCCCCACCGACAAAGAGGGCGGGGGCCTTTGGGCCGTCGTGGTCCGCGAGGTGCGCGGCGCCGCGGCGCATGCGGGCATCGAGTGGCTCAACGCCGACGAGGTTGAGGCCCGCTACGAATCGAGCGCGTACGGCATCGCTGAGGGGGCGGCCTCGGTGGCTGCGCCGGTTGCCGAGAGTTACGCGCGCGGTGTGCCCCTTATGCTCGAGGGCGAGCTGGGAGCGGGTCAGGTCGAGATCGCCAAGCGCCTCTATCTGGACGGTCCTTTTGCCGGTCGGCCCTTTGTTTCCGTTGCGCTCGATGAGCTCACCGAGCGCGGTTGGCGCCATGTGCTCAAAAGCGCCGAATCGCCGTTGTTCCAAACGGGGCTGACCCTTTGCATTGAGGGCTGGAATGCGGTTGGCCCCCAGCGCCTCCGCGAGCTGGTCTCCACGATGACCGATACTGCGTTGGCGACGCGCTGCCATGTGGTGCTGACAGCGAATGACATGCCGGGCGGCGGCGAAAGTGATCAAGCCGCGTTTGTGACCGAGCGCTTCGCCTGTGCGGTGAGCGTGGCGCCGGCAGTCGCCGAGCAGGGAGCCGCGTCGACGAAGGTTGCGCGCTATTTGGAATATCTCGCTGATGCATTTGAGACGGCAGCACCCACGCTGTCTGCCGCGGCGACGAAGACGCTCGATGCTTACCGCTGGCCGCGCAATTATCTGCAGCTTCGCGAGGTCTCGGAACGACTGTATATATTGGCGGGGACGGGCACGGTGGACCGCGCTGTGGCGGAGGAAGTGCTCGCCCAAGAGGACGTGATTAAGACCGCAACCTTTGGCGCCCCGACGCTCGAAAGTGACCTGTATATCCTGCGACCGCTGGCCGATACCGAGCGAGATATCGCGCATCTGGTTGTAGACCATCTCCACGGCAACCGAACCCGTGCGGCAGAGGTGCTGGGTATAAGCCGTACAACGCTGTGGCGCTTGCTGAAGGACGATGACCGTTGAGCGAGGCGCCCGTGACCGCGCGCGACGCGTGTGCTACAGTCCAAAGCGTTATTGTTTCGATTTGGTTACGGCGTGCGAGGGCATATGGCTGAGACTTCAAAACCGAGCCGCAGAAGGCGGAGCGCCGCGCCGGTTAACCGACGCACGACATCGGTGACGTGGGGCAAACACGCCTCGGGGTTTGATGGCTCGTTCAAGCGCACTAAATACGGCTATCCTTCGGCAAGCGCCCGCTTGGCAATGCAGGCAGAGTCCTCGCTGTTGGGCCGCAAACGCGTGGTGGGCTCAAAGCTCAAGCACGACGGAACGCTCGGCTACATCAGCCGCGGGGCGGCTCGCCGCAGCGGGCTCAATCCCGCCGGCTGGCATCGCTATGTGCCGATCGTGGCCGCCGTTGCAGTGATCGTCATCGCGCTCGCTGCGCTTGGCTACGCCGGCGGTGGCGCCAACTTGGACGCAATGTTTAAATCGCCCGAGCTCGCGCATGTAGGTACAGAAGTTGTCGAGGGCGCTCAGGCCCAGACGAGCGTCGCGCCCCAGCGCGGCATCGTCGCGGCGGCCACCGCCATCGCCGATGCTCAAAAGGACGAAGACAAGCAAGGCGACGACGCCGAAACGACCCAGACAAGCGAAGCGACGACAACTCAAATATCAACATAGCTTGCCGGCAGAAGGGGACGTTCCTTTTCTGCCGGCAGTTTGGGACACTCCTGCGCTACTTGACGTACACCACGTTGTTGCGGCGGGGTTTGGGCTCGGGTAGCGTGTCCTCGGCATAGCCCAGAATGCAGTTACCGACACCGCGCAGGCTTCCGTCGGCGGGCAGACCCCACTTGGTCAGCAGTTCCAGTCCCTCGGGTGAGTCAAAGACCTCGTGCGCGCGGTGGATCCAACACGAATCGACGCCCAGCGCATAGGCTGCGTTGAGCAGGTTGCCCATGGCGAGCGAGCCGTCTTCCAGGTGCGTGGGCACGCTGCGGTCGACGAGCACCACCACAACGGTCTTGGCGCCGTAGAAGGGATCTCCCTCGCTGCCCATAACTTGTGCGTTGAGTTGCGAGAGACGCTCGACGGTTGCGGGGTCGGTGACGGCGACGAATGTGACCGGCTGGCGTCCCATGCCGCTCGGCGCGTACTGGCCGGCTTCGATAATGCGTGCGAGCTTCTCGGCCTCGACAGGGCGATCGCTGTATTTGCGGCAGCTGCGGCGGTGGATGAGCGCTTCGATGGTCTCCATGGGTCCTCCTGACGTTGGTTTCGTTGCCTCGTTCTTACCCGCCGAACCAAAACCGTAATCGCGCAGCCGGCCCAAACAATGCAAGCTACCAAGTGGAAAAGTTGGTTTGCATAAAACTTCAGCCAGAATGTGATAAACCGGTGGGATGGTTAAACGTTTTATCCCGTCTACCCTGCGGTTTTTTACCACTTGCCTAAATGATGTGCGCATAAGCTCTGATAAAGGTTTTACTAAAGGAGCACCAACGTTTATCAACGCGCCATGGTGGCGCCGGGCCAGGAGGTAAATCATGTTCCAGGCTGGAGATGTCGTCGAGACCGACTTCGAAGGATTTCTGAAGCTGCTGCGTTCCAAGACGCGCGCTTTTGTGTCGATTAACGATCACGAGTACTACATCACGCACACCGATGGCTATTGGCGTGTTCAGGATTGCGAGGCCCTCAACGATAAGGGCCACTTTACTGACTGCTCCGAGCTGGTCAACACGGTCTGCGAGGTCGTCGAACTGCCGTGGATCTGCGGCAAGAGCCTGCACGACAGCTTCTCGGGAGCCACGGTCTACGAGGCCGTCGCTGCCTAACAGCCAACAACCGATATTCTCTCGCAACCGCCGGCGCCGCCCTCGCGCCGGCGGTCTTTTTTGTCGATATGCTTATGTGGAGCCGACCATAGACAACGAGCTTATTGACGATAGTCAAAACTCGGACTAATGTAGAGATATGAATTGGTCAAAACTCGGACTATCGAATGGCAGGAGAGATGAATAGTGCAGTTAGCCCGGTCGATTTCGACCGGATGCTCAACGGGCTTGACCGTATCTATTCGGAGTTCGCGCGCGCCTGCGGTCTTTCGGACTGTGCCTACTGGATGCTCGTCGACACGAGTGCAGCGGGCGGAAGCGTTGCCGTGAGTCGGCTGACGAGTGAATGGTTCTACAGCAAACAGACCATCAATTCGGCGATCAAGACGCTTAGGGCGCGAGGGCTTGCGACGCAGGAGTTTGCCGAGGGCAGTCGTAAGAATAAGGTTGTGCGACTGACCGAAGAGGGCGTGCGGTTTGCCAAGCGCTACGCGTTGCCGGCGCAAAAAGCCGAGCAACAGGCATTCGAAGCGCTCGAGCCGTGGGAGCAGCGCGAGATTATGCGCTTGGTCGGTAAGTTCTCCCATGTTCTTAACGAAGAGTGCGAGGAATTTAAACGGCAAGTGGCTGCCGAGAACGAGGCTGACGATAAGGGCGAGGGGGACACATGCGACTCTTAATGAGGTTTATGAGGCCGTACCGCGGTCTGATTGCGGTGACGCTGTTTGCGGTGCTGATAGATAACGTCGGTACGCTGTTGGTTCCCACGATGCTGGCGAACATGGTCAACACCGGTATTACCACGGGCGATGTCGACTATATTTTACGCAACGGCCTGTACATGCTTATCGCGACCGGCATGGCCAGCGGCGGCACGGTGCTGGGCTGCTATCTTTCGGCGCGCCTGGCCGCCAACGTGGCCTGCGATATCCGCAATGCCGTGTACGACAAGTCGCTCGAGCTGTCCGCCAGCGACTTTGAGCGTTTTGGCACGGGTTCGATGATCACGCGCTCGCTCAACGACATCAACGTGATTCAGCAAGCTGTCCTTCAGACGATTCAGCTGGTGCTGCCGGTACCGTTCTTGGCCGTGGCGGGCATCATCTTTGCCTGGTTTATCGATCCTGCCATGGGCACGCTGCTGGGCGTGGTCGTTGCGATCGTGCTGGTGGCGGCGGTCTTTACCGTTGCCAACGCCGCGCCGATCTTTATGCGCCTGCAGAGCTTTATCGACCGCATGAACGTGGTGCTGCGCGAGAACATCGTGGGCGTGCGCGTCATCCGCGCATTTAACAAGGAGCGCCACGAGGAGCAGCGCCTGGACGAGGTGTTTAGCGATTACGCGGCCAATGCCATCAAGGTCAACCACCTGTTTGTGGGTCTCGACAGCTCCAGCTTCTTTTTGATGAACATCGCCGAGGTGGCGGTGCTGTGGGTGGGCGGCAACCGCGTGGGTGTCCATGCCATGCAGATCGGCAGCATCTCGGCCGTGTTGGAGTATGCGATCCTGATCCTGTTCTTTGTGATGATGGCGCAGATGGTGATTCTGACGCTTCCGCGCGCCGCGGCATGCCTAAGCCGTGCACAGCAAGTGCTGGAGATTGAGCCGAGCATCGTCGATGGCCAGCGTACGCTTGATGCGGCCGCGTCCGACTCAAAGGACGGGGCCGATGCGGTCGCCGTGTTCGATCATATGTCGTTTCGCTTTGACGATGCCGACGAGGACACCCTGTGCGACCTGAGCTTTGCCTGTCGTCGCGGTCAGACGACCGCAATCGTCGGCTCGACGGGTTCGGGCAAGTCGACGGTGGCCAAGCTCTTGCTGCGCTTCCACGATGCCACCAAGGGCGCCATTCGCCTGGACGGTGTCGATCTGCGCGAGCTTTCGCAAGATGAGATCCGTGGACACATCGCCTATGTGCCGCAGAAGGCGTGGTTGTTCTCGGGCACCGTGGCAAGTAATCTGCGCTTTGGCAACGAGGACGCGACCGAGACCGACATGCTTCACGCGCTTGAGGTTGCCCAGAGCACCTTTGTACTCGATCAGCCGCAGGGGCTCGATACCCCGGTGGCGCAGGGCGGCACGAACTTTTCAGGCGGCCAGCGCCAGCGCCTGGCCATTGCTCGCGCGCTCATGAAGCAGGCCGATCTGTACATCTTCGATGACAGTTTTTCGGCCCTGGACTTTAAGACCGATGCCGCCCTGCGCCATGCGTTGCAAGACGAGACGCGTGACGCTGCGGTGCTCATCATCGCGCAGCGCATCTCGACGATTTTGCATGCCGACCAGATTGTCGTGCTCAAGGACGGCGAGATTGTGGGCTTGGGCACGCATAGCGAGCTTATGGAAACCTGCGAGGTGTACCGCGCCATCGCGGAATCGCAGATGAAGGGAGGTGAGTAGCATGACCGAGGAGCTCAAGAAGCAGGGCGGCGTTGATGACGCCGCTGCCGCGGTACTGGTCGAGGAAACGGCTGCCGTGGCACCCGAGCTGGATGACGCCGCCAAGGCTGCAGCCGAGCGCGAGGCTCGCCGCCAAGCGCTCTACGAGGAAAACGAACGTGCCGAGGACGAGCGCGCCCGCGCCGAGGCAGAGCGTATGCGCGACGTGGACGATGAAGACGAGGACGAGACGCCTCGAGATACCTGGGCGACGGTGCGCCGCCTGTGGAGCGAGGCTGCCGGCGACCATTGGCGCTTCTATATCGTGTTCGCGAGCATTGTGTTCTATGCCATCTTTAACACTGCTGCGCCGGCATATAGCGCCCGCGTGATCGATGAGCTGTGGAGCCACATTCAGGTGGCGTTTGCCAACGACACCACCTTCAACATCACCTGGGAGAACTGCGGCAGGACCATCTTCATCTACTTTATGATCTGGACGGCCGCTGCCTCGTTCTACGCGCTCCAGAGCTTTTTGATGTCGAGCGTTGCCGAACGCCTCAACCTGTGCCTACGCAACCGCATCGCACAAAAGCTCAACCGTCTGCCGCTTGCCTTTTTTGACGCGCATCGTCCCGGTGAGGTCGTCAGCCGTGCGACCAACGACTTGGACAAGATGTCCGAGAGCATGCAGCGCGGCTTGCTGCAGCTTCTGGTGTCGATCGGTACCGTGGTGGGCGCCGTGAGCGTGATGTTCGTGTTTAGCGTGCCACTTACGCTGGTCTTTTTGTTCTTTACGGCGTTGTCGCTGCTGGTGACCAAGGTGGTCTCGCGCCGCACGCATGACGTAACCGGTGAGCGCCAAGAGTGGGTGTCCAAGATTACGAGTGCGGTCGAGGAAGGCTACTCGGGCCGTCTGGTGATTCGCGCGTTTAACCGCGAGCGCCAAAGTTCTGCCGAGGTGCACCAGGCCTCGGGCGAGCTGGCACGCGTGAGTGCCAAGGCCGACTTTATGATTAACGCCGTCGGCCCCGCGGTGCGCTTTATCGGCCGCCTGGCACAGATCGTGATTGCGATTGTGGGCTGCAGTATGCTGGTTGCCGGCCACATGACCGTCGGCGTGTTCCAGGCGTTCTTCCAGTTTATCTACGAGGCATCTGAGCCCATGACGCAGCTGTCGTTTACCTTCAACTCGCTGCAGAGCGCGCTGGCGAGTGCGGAGCGCGTGTTCGACCTGCTCGATGAGCCCGAGATGGAGGCCGATCCGCTGCCGGACGAGGCCGCCAAGCTGCCGGGCAAGGTCGAGGGCCGTGTCTCCTTTGAGCATGTGCGCTTTGGTTATTCGCCCGACAAGCCGCTTATGCGCGACGTGTCGTTTACTGCCGAGCCGGGCCAGAAGATCGCGGTGGTGGGAACCACGGGCGCAGGCAAGACGACGCTCATCAACCTGCTCATGCGCTTCTACGAGATTGACGGCGGGCGTATTACGCTCGACGGCGTGGATACGAGCCGCATGGATCGCGGCGAGCTACGTCAGCAGTTTGGCATGGTGCTGCAAGACGCCTGGCTATTCGATGGCACGATTGCCGAAAACATCGCCTACGGCTGCCCCGAGGCAACGCGCGACGAAATTGTGGCCGCCGCTCGTGCCGCGCAGGTCGACTTCTTCGTGCGCACCATGCCGCAGGGCTACGACACGCGCGTGGCCAACGATGCCGAAAGCATCAGCCAGGGCCAGCGTCAGCTGCTGACCATCGCACGCGTGCTGCTCAACAACCCGGCGATTCTCATCCTGGACGAGGCGACCTCAAGCGTGGACACGCGTACCGAGCTTGCCATCGGCCGTGCCATGGACGCGCTTATGCGCGGGCGCACGAGCTTTGTGATCGCGCATCGCCTGTCGACGATCGTGGACGCCGACCTGATCTTGGTCATGGACCACGGCAACATTATCGAGCAGGGCACGCATAAGGAGCTGCTCGCAGCCGAGGGCGCTTATGCCGACCTCTATCTGAGTCAGTTCGCATAATGTGACAAAGGGACAGTCCCTTTGTCACATCAAAAGGAATGGCGCGCCGGGGATTGATTCCCTGGCGCGCCTTTGCGTTGGCGTCAATGTTGTCGGTGGCCGTCCGCCTCTAGCGTTCGTCCACGAGTTTGGCGACGAGGCCTTTGAGCTCGGCCACCTCTCGCTCGAGTTCCTTGACGCGGCGGGCGTTCTCGGTGATGCCCTGGCGGTTGAGGGCACTCTGCTCGGCGGCGTCATCGGGCATGTACTCGCGATGCTGCTTGGCGTCGAAACTCTCCTCGAACACGCGGCAGCCGTTGCGCTTGATGATGCGTCCCGGCACGCCCACGACGGTGCAGTTGTCGGGCACGTCCTTGACGACAACCGAGTTGCCGCCGATTTTGACGTTGTTGCCGATGCGAATGTTGCCGAGCACCTTGGCACCCGTGCCCACGGTGACGTTATCGCCGAGCGTTGGGTGGCGTTTGCCGGTCTCGTTGCCGGTGCCGCCGAGCGTAACGCCCTGGTAAAGCACACAGTTGTCGCCCACGACGGTGGTCTCGCCGATGACGACGCCCATGGCGTGGTCGATAAAGAAGTGCTTGCCAATCTGCGCGGCAGGGTGAATCTCGACGCCGGTGATGTGGCGGGTGATTTGCGAGAGCACACGGGCGAGCGAGCGATGACCGTGCTCCCAGAGCCAGTGCTCGGGCACGTGGTTCCACTTGGCGTGCAGGCCAGGATAGGAAAGGAAGATGACCAGACCGTTTTGCGCGGCGGGGTCCTGCGCTTGGACGGTCTTGATGTCCTCGCGAATGGTATTGATAAAGCTCACCGGCCGCCCTCCCTTAGCGCCATGGCAATGCGATTCAATAAAGTATAGCGATTCGCTAGGGATTAGGAAGGACAATCTTGGCGGCATTGCGCGACAGGTGTCAGTTATGCAAACTTGCTGGTAATGGAGTCATGCTTTTGTGGGGTTGCGCACGAGGGGACGCCGCAACCGTATACTGGTCAACTTGGACGTATCCGCGCCCACAACTGAGAGGTTTTACTTCATGGGTTTCATTAATTTTATCGCCGAGCTGCTCAAAGATCCGCGCACCGCGATTGCCAGCTGGATCGCCGCCGGCCCGCTTATGGCCTACGGCTGCGTGTTCCTGATCATCTTTATCGAGACGGGCGTGGTGTTCTTCCCGTTCCTTCCCGGCGATTCACTGCTGTTCGCCTCGGGTTTCTTTGCCCACAATGGCGGCTTTAACATCGTGGCGCTTCTGGCTACCGCATGGGCCGCTGCCATTTTGGGCGATCAGTGCAATTTTATGATCGGTCACTTCTTTGGCAAAAAGATCATCGCCTCGGGTAAGGTTAAGGCCATGACGCCCGAGCGCATCAAAAAGTCCGAGGACTTCTTGGACAAGTGGGGTCACCTGGCCATCTTCCTGGGTCGCTTCTTCCCGTTTATCCGCACCTTTGTGCCCTTTATCGCTGGCATGGGCGGCATGCACTGGCGCAACTTTGTCATCTACAACGTACTGGGTGGTATTACCTGGTCAACGCTCTTTACACTGCTGGGCTACTTCTTTGGTGGCATTCCCTTTGTGCAGGAGCACTTTGAGTTGCTGATTGTTGGCATCGTTGCTGTGTCGATCATTCCGACTGTGGTCGGTCTGGTTAAGGCTAAGCTGGGCAAAAAGAACGCGTAACTCGAGCCAGCGCGCAAACCGTGCAGTCAAGGCCCGTCACCGCTTGCGGTGGCGGGCCTCTTTGCTTCGGTCAAATGAAAATACTTTAGTTAGTTAAAGAAAAACGTTTTATCCGACGCGCGTGCGGAGTACAATCTCGTGCATGCGAATCGACGTGCCATCGGCTTTGATGCTGCTCGCGTGTCCCGTCCGGCTCTACGCTCCGGGCGTGCGACGTTGCGACGCGGTCGGCCTCGGTCCTTGCGTGCGGGTTCGCGAGTATGCAACTGTGTATGTAAGGAGCGACATATGACTGTCGAGAAGAAGGATATCGATTGGGGTAGCCTCGGCTTTGGCTACATGAAGACCGATTACAGCTACGAGGCTCATTGGAAGGATGGCGAGTGGGACGAGGGCGGCCTGACCACCGACCACACCCTGCATGTCTCCGAGTGCGGTGGCATCTTCCATTACTGTCAGGAGGTCTTTGAGGGCCTGAAGGCCTACACCGCCGAGGACGGCAGCATCGTCTGCTTCCGCCCCGACATGAACGCCGAGCGCATGTACAACTCTGCCCAGCGCCTCGAGATGCCCCCGTTCCCCAAGGACAAGTTCGTTGAGGCCGTCAAGCAGGTCGTTTCTGCCAACGCCGCGTGGGTTCCGCCCTTCGGCTCCGGTGCGACCCTGTACGTGCGTCCGTTTATGATCGGCTCCGGTGACGTGATCGGCGTGGCTCCCGCTCCTGAGTACACGTTCCGCATTCTCGTGACCCCGGTCGGTCCGTACTTTAAGGGCGGCCTCAAGCCCGTCAAGCTGCGCGTTTCCGAGTATGACCGTGCTGCACCGCACGGCACCGGCAACATCAAGGCCGGCCTGAACTACGCCATGTCCCTTAAGCCCACGATGGAGGCCCATCGCGAGGGCTATGCCGAGAACCTGTATCTCGACTCCGAGTCCCGCACCTATGTCGAGGAGACCGGCGGCGCCAACGTCCTGTTCGTGAAGGAGGATGGCACCCTCGTCGTTCCTCAGTCGCACACCGACTCCATCCTGCCTTCCATCACCCGTCGTTCGCTCGTTCAGGTTGCTCAGGACCTGGGCATGACCGTTGACCAGCGTCCCGTCGAGTGGGCCGAGGTCAAGACCGGTACCTTTGTCGAGTGCGGCCTGTGCGGCACCGCTGCCGTTATTTCCCCGGTCGGCGAGATCGACAACAAGGTTTACGGCGCCGACGAGACCGTGACCTTCCCGGCTGGCTACACCGAGATCGGCCCCGTGATGAAGAAGCTCCGCGAGACCCTGACCGGCATCCAGTCTGGTGCTGTCGAGGATAAGCACAACTGGGTTTACACCGTCGCGTAAGCTGCCTTAGCTGTCCGGCCCGAGGGCGACCTTCCTTTCCGGTGCGTCCTCGGACATGAAAGAACCCCCGCTGCGCACTACGTGCGGCGGGGGTTCTTTCATCCTGCGGAGTGCGCCGGAAAGGAAGGTCGCCCTTTTGTTTTGCTTCGCGCCATGTGGGGGCGGTGGCGACGTGCATTTTTGCGAGTATTCTGCAATCGAAGGCCCCTGCATACCGGCTTCGGGCAAAAAATCGGGAGTTCTCGATGTTTTCTACGAATGATGGGCGGGGTTATGGGCTGACAGCGTTTGATTTGCAGGGATATTCACGGTCTTTGGCATTTGTCGTGGCGCCCGAAGGCCTTGGTTATGTTGAATACTCCTAAAAATGCACGACGCTTAGAGGGGGACCTTCGCGAAAAAGGAAACCGCCCCGTCGAAGTATGCATTCGACGGGGCGGTTTATGCATTTGGCCGATTAAGGATGCGCTGTCAAACTACTAGAACTTGACGGTCGGGGCCTGGCGGGCTGCTTCGGCGGCCTCGAAGCCCTGGCGCTCCTTAAACTGGAAGATGCCGGCAAAGATGACAGCCGGGAACGTCTGAATGGCGTTGTTGTAGCTGAGCACGCAGTCGTTGTAGCTCTGGCGTGCATAGCTAATCTTGTTCTCGGTATCCTCGAGCGATGCCTGCAGCTGCGTAAAGTTGGTGTTTGCCTTAAGATCGGGATAGGCCTCGGCTACGGCGAAGAGCTGGCGCAGCGCACCGGTCAGCACGTTGTCGGCTTCCATCTTGGCCTCGGGCGTGGTGGCCTTGACGGCGGTGTTACGCGCGCTGATCACGGCGGAGAGCGTCTCCTGCTCGTGCTTGGCGTAGCCCTTGACGGTTTCGACCAGGTTGGGGATCAGGTCGTTACGGCGCTGCAGCTGCGTATCGATGTTCTGCCAGGCGTTATCGATGCGGTTACGCTTGGTGACCATGTTGTTGTAGATGCCGGCGATGGCGCAGACAATCACAATGACAACAACGATGCCGATGATGACGGTAATCATGATGTCTCCGTTTCGAATGGCCGCGGCGGCATGCGCCAGCTGCCGTTGGTATAACGCTACTAGTATACCCGCAACGTTTTACCGTGCCGAACTTTCCGGCAAGCGTTATGTTTTCGGCGGGGTCGGCACCGGGGCAAAGCGCGCGAGGTACAGGTGTAAGATATGCGACAGATTGACGAGTGTTGTCTTTGCCCTGAGGATGGCGATACGGATGGACCTTCGCATCAAGAAAACCTATCGTGCCCTGTTCGATGCCTTTACCGAGCTTCTCGAGGAGCATCGTTTTGAGGACCTGACGGTTGCCATGCTGTGCGACCGCGCCATGATTCGCCGCACGACGTTCTACAAGCACTTTCGCGACAAGAACGATTACTTTGCCTTTTATATCGATGAGCTCATGTCGGGCTTGCCGCAAAAACAGCCCGATGAGGCCGGCGCAGTGTCTGCCGAGGACGTGCGCGCGCTTCGGCACGCGATTTTGGACGATGCCATGGATTTGATTCTGGCGCACGAGCAGCTCATGGATAACATTTTGGCAAGCAGCATGTCGGGCATGTTGACCAACGTTATTTGCGACCGCATTGCCCGTTCCATCCGCGAGCGTGTGATGAACGTGCTTGCCGAGGATGCCCTGGCCCCCGTGTCACTCGAGACGACGTCTGAGTTTGTCGCCGGCGGTATTATTCGACTTTTCACGATATGGTGGGAATCGGGCCACGATCTTGAGCGTCGACCTGAGATAGCCGACGTGGTCGATGCGCTGTTTGAGCGGACCATGACACCGGTGCATCACTAAAGTGGCGGAGAGAGGGGGATTCGAACCCCCGGAACGCTCTCGCGCTCAACGGTTTTCAAGACCGCCGCATTCAACCGCTCTGCCATCTCTCCGTGAGTCGTAATGATAGCATCGTTTTGAATTTGCAACAGGGAAGGCGAACGATGACGATCACCGAAATCGACGAGAAGTTCATGCGCGAGGCGCTGGCGGAGGCGCGCGCCGCTGCGGCAGTGGGCGAAGTGCCCATTGGCGCTGTGGTGGTGCGCGCGGGTGAGACCGTCGCGCGGGCGCATAATCGTCGCGAGCTCGACCAGGACCCTTCGGCTCATGCAGAGTTCGCGGCCCTGTGCGATGCCGCTCGGTCGCTCGGTCGCTGGCGCCTTTCCGATTGCACGGTCTACGTGACGCTCGAACCCTGCTGCATGTGCGCGGGTCTTATGGTTAACGCGCGCGTGGGGCGCTGCGTGTATGGCGCGAGCGACGCCAAGGCGGGCGCGTTGGGATCCCTATACGATTTGAATGCCGATTCGCGCCTGAATCATCGGTTTAACGTGACGGCTGGGGTCCTGGCGGATGAATGCCGCGAGCTGCTGAGTAGCTATTTTGGCGGTCTGCGCGGAGCGGGTGGCAGCGGCTGTGGCTGCGGTCCGAACCTTGAGGCGCATGCCGCCCACGCCGCGGCGCTTGCAGGTGCCGGTGAGGATGCTGGCATGGCGGTTGACTTTGGCCCTGCGTGCCGCCGGCCCCGCCGTGTGCTGTTGGCGATCGACTCCTTTAAGGGTAGCGTTTCGAGTGCGCAGGCGGAGGCGGCGGTTGCCGAAGGCGTGCGCCGTGTGTGGCCCGATGCCGAGATACGCGCATTGCCGCTGGCAGATGGTGGCGAGGGAACGCTTGACGCCATCGCCGCGCGTGGTGGCGAACTCTCGACCTGCGAGGTTGCAGGTCCCTTGGGCGATCGCGCGTCTGCCCGGATGCTGGTGGACGGCGAGCACGAGTCGGCCGTAATCGAGATGGCCGAGGTGGCGGGTATTGGGTATTCGCCCTGTACGGAGTCGGCGGCGTTGGCAGCCACAACCTATGGCGTGGGCGAACTGATGCTTTGTGCGGTCCGTGCGGGTGCAAAGACTGTCTATATTGGCTTGGGCGGCAGTGCCACCAACGACGGTGGCGCCGGTATGCTGCAGGCGCTGGGCGCGCGTGTGGTCGATGATCAGGGCTGCGATGTCGCCCCCGGTCTGGCGGGCCTTGAACATGTGGCGAGTATCGATTTGGTACCGGCGCTTCAGGCACTGAATGGCGCGCGTGTCGTGGTGCTTTCCGATGTCGAGAACCCACTCGTGGGACGCCGAGGCGCCCTAGCGGTGTTCGGTGGTCAGAAGGGCCTGCCGGCAGATGACACCGAGGCGCTTCACAGGTACGACAGTTGGATGGTCGGCTACGGCCGCCTGCTCGATACGGCGATTGCTAGGGCGCGGGCTCAGGGGTTGCTGCGCGTGCCCGAGGGTGCACGGACATTTGGCTCGGTGCTCGGCGTGCCTGGCGCGGGCGCGGCAGGCGGCCTGGGCGCGGCGTTGCTGGCGCTTGCTGCCGAGCTGCGCTCGGGCGTGGAGACGGTGCTCGATCTCGTGGGGTTTGACGAGCGCGTGCGCGATGTCGACCTGGTCATAACGGGCGAGGGCAATATGGATGAGCAGTCCGCCGCCGGCAAGGCACCGGTGGGTGTGGCCCGTCGTGCGAAGCGATATGGCAAGCCAGTGGTCGCCGTCGTGGGTGGTCGCGCCGTCAACCTGGATGCGGTGTGTGAGCAGGGTATTGACTTGGTTTTGCCGATTTGCCGCAAACCCATGGGCCTGGAACAGGCGATCGATCCGCAAGAAGCCACAACCAACCTCATCTGTGCCGGCGAGGCAGCCGCCCAATCCTACGACCTTGGCCGTATCTAAAACCCATCCCCTCGATAAGTCGCGGTGAAATACGGAGCGTTTTTGCCTTTAAGGGGCCAATTCAGTCCGTATTCCACCGCAACTTCGAGAATGGCCATTCGAGGTTGGCCGCCTTGTGCCTTGGGTCGGACCGTTTGCCACGAAATGCGACCATCTACTACGTTAAACCGGCCACCTTCGACCATCCCGGAATTTGCAAAAACAAAACCGCAGGTAGAAAGCTTGCCGATTTTCGAAAAGCCGGCTATGGTTGACCCCTGCGGCCTAAACGTAGTAGATGGGCCCTTTCTGTGGTGCGGCACCAAGCCGGTCATTTTGGGATCGGACTATTTTGACTACTCATTGGCTGCTCTGGCAATCGGGCTGCAAAAGTAGTCAAAAAAGCTCCGTCCCAAATTAGCTACCTTGCTCTGGCGGGCGGGAGCAGGTAAGATATACCGAGCGCCTAGCGCGTTCGATGGGTTCGGATGACGACATGTTCCGAATCTGGTCAGGTCCGGAAGGAAGCAGCCATAAGGAGCCTCTGTCGGGCATCCGAATCCATCGAGCGCACGGGCGTTTTTTGGTGCCGTGACATGGCCCGGCCGGCGGCGAGGTGTTTGGTGTCTCGCTGGTCCTCGGCTTCGCCTGCGGGATCGCTCGACTACCAAACACCTCGCCGCCGACCGGGCCCCGTCGTCCAAAAATCATCCGTAAAGGCGCGTTTATCTAATTTAAATCTATCCCTTGTGGAATGCGGCTTGCTGGTGTTGTCTGGGCATTGATGGCTATGTGGTTCAAGAGGCGGCGGTGCTGTTGCTTGAATTTTTGCAGTTAAAGAGGCCCGTTTCCCTGGGTTGGGGAAACGGGCCTCTTTTCTCTCTGGGTTTGTGGATTGGCGAAGGTGGTATGCTCTGGCAGCTATTTTGAGTTCTTGATGCGGCGTGTGGCTGTGGTGGTTATTCCGAGGCCTGCGGCGGCGACTGCTGCGAGTGCGATTGCGCTCGGTGCTGTGTCGCCCGTGTTTGCGAGCTTGCCGGTGGTCGTATTTGCTTGCTTGGTGGAGCTCGATGGAGCGTCTTTGCCGGTCGCGGGCGAGCTGGCGGGCTGTGCCGTCTCGGCCGGTTGCGTTGAGCTGGAGGGTTTTGTCGTCTCGGCGGGTTTCGTTATCTCGGGCGAGGTGGCCTTGTCTGCCGCGGCCTTTGCCTCTTCGTATGCCTTGCAGGCGTCGTCATAGGCCGCTTGCGCCTTTTCCAAATCGCTAAGGAGCGCATTTCGCTTGGCTATGTCCTCGTCGATGTGGGCTTTAGCTTTCTCCGCCTCACTTTCGAAATACTGAACCTGTTTTTCCTGGCTTTCGAGCCGGCGTTGGTAGCGGTGAAGATCATCTTCACAAGATTCTTCTCGCCTTTCTGCCGTCATGATCTCCATGCGCAACTGCTTAATATGCTCCTTAATAGCTGTGCTGGGCTCCTCGCCGCCGAGTGCTTCAAGTGCCTTATCTAATTCTGCCTGAAGGCCGCTTGTCCGGTTGTGGGCCTCATCGTATTTGGCTTGGGCTGCATCGACGTTCGCTTGCATGGCGGGAAGGGGTTCCCTCCGTTTGGCGGCTTCCGCCACCACCATGTCGTAGAGTTCTTGAAATGCGGCAATGTCATCATCGATTTCCGCAATTTTCTCGGGACTTGCGGCGTCTTTTGCGGCCTCGAGGTTTTTGAGCGCTTCCTGCATGGCTGCATACGCTTTTTCTTTTGCGGCGGCCGCATCTTCTGTCTGCGGGGCGCCCGAATTGCCGCTGGTGGCACTCGTCTGCGAAACGGCCGCACCGGTGGGGGAACTGGTTTCTGCCGCGATCGCCGCTACGGGGGCGATTCCCGCGACAAGTGCCGCGGAAAGGGCGATGCCCACAGTTGCTCGTCTTGCTCTTCTTGCGAGAATGTCGTTCATCTCGGCACCTCATTTCAAGGGTCGGCGACTAACTTGGTAGCACTAATGTAAATATACCATGCTAGTTGACCCGACACTGGCTGGGTGTGCGCGTATACCCCTCCCCTGAAAACTGAATCCCGTTAGAAATGACGAGTTGTTTACGCTTCTTTTGGGGTGGCGGTACTATCATGGTTCGAATTGAATGTGGATGATGATAGGGGAGCGCCTATACATGATTGAGCTGCTCAGGCGTTTTGGTGGTAAGTTTCGCCGGTATATGGTGATTGGCCCTGCGTGCAAGTTGATCGAAGTAATCTTTGACCTTCTTACGCCGCTGGTGATTGCCCAGATGATCGACAAGGGCATTGGGGCGCACGACGTGAACGCCGTTATCCACTACGGCATGGTGCTCGCCGCCATGGCCGTGATTGGCATCTCGTTTACGCTCGTCTGCCAAAAGATGGCGGCGCTCACCTCGCAGGGCATGGGCACTGACATTCGCGGCGCACTCTACCAGCACATCAACAAGCTGAGCTATGCTGAGCTCGATCGCTTTGGCACGCCGTCGCTCATCACGCGCATTACCAACGACGTCAACCAGGTGCAGCTCGCCGTGGCGCTGGGCGTGCGTATGCTCATCCGCTGGCCTTTCCTGGCGGTGGGCTCCATGGTCGCGGCCCTTGCCATCGACCTTAAGCTCGGCGTGATCTTTTTGATTTGCACGCCCGCCATCGGCTTGGTGTTCTGGTTTGTCATGGCGCGCTGCATCCCGTACTACAAGCAGCTGCAGGCAAAGCTCGACCGCATCGCGCTCATTTGCCGCGAGGGGCTTTCGGGCGCCCGTGTGGTTCGCGCCTTTGTACGCGAAGATCACGAGCGCGAGCGCTTTGCCCAAGCCGCCGATGACCAGGCCCATACCGCCATTGCGGTGGGTAAGCTCTCGTCGGTCCTTAACCCCGTCACATTCTTGGTGATGAACCTGGGCGTGTGCGCCATCCTATGGGTGGGCGGCATCCAGGTCAACGTGGGCGAGCTTACGCAGGGCCAGGTCATGGCGTTTGTGAACTACATGACGCAGACGCTCACCTCCATCGTGTACGTCGCCAACCTGGTCGTGGTCTTTACCAAGGCGAGCGCCAGCGCGTCGCGCATCAATGAGGTGCTCAATTGCGAGCCGAGCATCACCGACGAGAACAACGAACCGGTCGCACTGCCCGAGCCGGGCAATGTCGCTCCAGTCCCCGCGCTGAGCTTGAGCCATGCGAGCTTTTCGTTTGGCGCGGGCGCGGCAAATGCCGTGAGCGATGTGACCCTGGAATTGCCGATGGGCAAAACGCTCGGCATTATCGGTGGCACGGGTAGCGGCAAGTCCACACTCGTCTCGCTTATCCCGCGCCTGTACGATGCGAGCACCGGCAGCGTGAGCGTGATGGGTGCCGACGTGCGCACCTGGCCGCTCGACCAGCTGCGCCGTGTGGTCGCGACCGTTCCGCAGCGCGCGTCGCTGGTGAGCGGCACCATCCGCAGCAACCTGACCTGGCGCGATGAGGCGGCAACCGACGAGGAACTCTGGGCGGCGCTCGACATGGCGCAGGCGAGCGAGTTCGTGCGCAACAAGCCGCAGGGGCTCGATGCCCCGGTCGAGGCGGGCGGTAAGAACTTCAGCGGTGGCCAACGCCAGCGCCTGACCATTGCGCGCGCCCTGGTGGGCTCGCCTCAGATATTGATCATGGACGATTCCGCCTCGGCGCTCGACTTTAAGACCGACGCGGCGCTTCGCCATGCCATCCGCGAGCGCAGTGTGCGCGGTGCCGCCGAGGGCGGGCTGCCGCTCACGACCGTCATCGTGAGCCAACGTGTCTCGACCGTTCGCGATGCCGACATGATCTGCGTACTCGACCACGGCTCGGTTGCGGGCCTGGGCACGCATGACGAGCTGTACGCGACCTGCCAGCTCTATCGCGAGATTTGTCAGTCGCAGCTGCGCCGCGAGGAGCTCGAGGGCCAGCAGGGGAGCACGACGCCCGCGTCCGCTCCGACCGCCCCCGCATCCGTCTGCGCAAAGGAGGGATGCTAAATGAATCCGTACACTTCCTCCGGTTCGGTCGCCACGATGACGGCCAACGTGTCCGGTAACGATAACCTCAACGACCTGGGCGACGGCCCACGCCAGCCCGGCGACCCCGAACGTTATCCT
>CBCTTO010000010.1:0-47185 GCA_965149855.1 uncultured Collinsella sp. | reverse complement strand
CGTTCATATCAATCACGCGCTGATTGCTCGAGCCCCTAAAGCGCAACGAGATATCGTACAAATCCTGAACGAACGGGCCGTCCACCAACATGTCGAGGCAGGCCAGGATACGGTTCGTCACCTCGGTATGATGGCGACCGCCCGGCATAAGCTCCTCGAGCACGTCGCCGGTAAAGCACCAAATGGTCTTGCCCGACCCCGCGGGATAGGCCGCACGCACGCGTTCGATAAAGTCAACAAGCCCCACCTGATTCTCGGGCTCCATAGGCTCGCCGCCCAGAATCGTCAGGCCATCGATAAAGGGATGGTCGAGGCTCTCGATAATCTTGTCCTCGACGGCACGATCGAACGTTTCACCCGCGGCAAAGTCCCACGCGACGGAGTTAAAGCAATTCTTGCACCCGCGACGGCACCCGCTCACAAACAGAGAAGTACGAACGCCTTCCCCATCAGCAATGTCGAAATACTTAATGTTCGCGTAGTTCATAGGTAACCTTTCTGGGGGTCTGGAGTATATCATCCCGTCCTCAAACAGCTTCGCTCGCTACGCTCGCTGCAGAACTGCGGGCGGGACGATATACTCCAGACCCCTCGCGAGCGATACTCGGTGAACGAAGCGAACATCGAGTATAGGGTTCGAGGTCTAATAAATACTGAGTTGCAGCTCAACCGACTTCGCAAGCAAAGCGCTGTTGCAAGTCAACTCATTTCCGCTAAGAACTTCGAGGAGTGAGCAGACCACATGCTACATCTCAGCTACATCAACTTGGCCGCCCCGTAGCGAGGCCCCGGACCTTTGCTCGATATGAGTTCCGCACGAACAGGAGGCGCCAGTGGCGCCTCCGTCGTGAGCCAGGACTGTCCGAAATAGCGAGTAAAGGTCCGGGGCCTCGCTACGGGGCGGCCTGGGATGGTTATTAGAGATGCAGCACGCGGTCGCGGATCTCCTCGGTTCGACCCTGGTTCCAGAATTGGGTACCGATGTAGCCGCACGTACGACGGGCAACGTTCATCTTCTCCTGATCGCGGTTGCCGCAATTGGGGCACTCCCACACCAGCTTGCCGTCATCCTCGACAATCTTGATCTCACCGTCGTAGCCGCACACCTGGCAGTAGTCGCTCTTGGTGTTGAGCTCGGCGTACATGATGTTGTCGTAGATGTACTGCATCACGCGAATGACAGCCTTGAGGTTGTCCTGCATGTTGGGAACCTCGACGTAGGAGATGGCACCGCCCGGCGAAAGCTGCTGGAACATACCCTCGAACTTGAGCTTGTCGAATGCGTCGATCTCCTCGGACACGTGGACGTGGTAGCTGTTGGTGATGTAGCCCTTGTCCGTCACGCCCGGGATGATGCCAAAACGACGCTGCAGGCACTTGGCGAACTTGTAGGTCGTCGACTCAAGCGGGGTACCGTACAGCGAGAAGTCAATATCGCTTTCGGCCTTCCACTCCGCGCACTTGTCGTTCATGCGCTGCATGACGGCCATGGCAAAGGGCGTGCCCTCCTTCTCGGTGTGGCTGTGGCCCGTCATGTACTTAACGCACTCATACAGGCCGGCATAACCCAGACTAATGGTGGAGTAACCGCCCACGAGCAACTTGTCGATCGTCTCGCCCTTCTTCAGGCGGGCGAGGGCACCGTACTGCCAAAGAATCGGTGCGGCATCCGAAAGCGTACCCATCAGACGCTCATGACGGCACAGCAGGGCGCGGTGGCACAGCTCAAGGCGCTCGTCGAAGATCTTCCAGAACTTATCCATGTCCTGATGCGAGCTCAGCGCGACATCGGGCAGGTTGATGGTCACAACGCCCTGGTTAAAGCGACCGTAGTACTTGGGCTTGTTCGGGTCATAGTTCAGCGCGTTGGCCACGTTGTTAAATCCGTTACCGGAGCGGTCGGGCGTCAGGAAGCTGCGGCAACCCATGCAGGTATAGCAGTCGCCGTTGCCCGCGGTCTCGCCCTTCGACAGCTTGAGCTCGCGCATCTTCTTCTCGGAGATGTAGTCGGGCACCATGCGCTTGGCGGTGCACTTCGCAGCCAGCTGAGTCAGGTAGAAGTACGGGGAATCCTCGTGAACGTTATCGTCCTCGAGCACGTAGATGAGCTTGGGGAACGCCGGGGTGATCCACACGCCGGCTTCGTTCTTAACGCCCTCATAGCGCTGACGAAGCGTCTCCTCCACAATCATGGCAAGGTCATGCTTCTCCTGGGGCGTACGGGCCTCATTGAGATACATAAAGACCGTCACGAACGGCGCCTGGCCATTCGTGGTCATAAGGGTCACGACCTGATACTGAATCGTCTGAACGCCGCGACGGATCTCGTCACGCAGGCGGTCCTCAACAACCTCGCGGACCTTTTCGGGAGATGCGGAAACGCCGAGCTCCTCGAGCTCGCGGGCGACCTCGCCGCGAATCTTTTGACGGCTCACCTCGACGAACGGGGCAAGATGGGTCAGCGAAATCGACTGGCCACCGTACTGGGAGGAAGCAACCTGAGCGATGATCTGCGTCGCGATGTTGCAGGCAGTCGAGAAGCTGTGCGGCTTCTCGATCAGCGTGCCCGAAATAACAGTACCGTTCTGGAGCATATCCTCCAGGTTCACCAGGTCGCAGTTATGCATGTGCTGGGCAAAGTAGTCCGAATCATGGAAGTGAATCAGACCCTCATTGTGAGCATCCACAATCTCCTGGGGCAGCAGCACACGCTGGGTCAGGTCCTTGGAGATCTCGCCGGCCATGTAGTCACGCTGAACGGAATTGACGGTCGGGTTCTTGTTGGAGTTCTCCTGCTTGACCTCTTCGTTGTTGCACTCAATCAGCGACAGAATCTTGTCGTCGGTCGTGTTCTTCTGGCGCTTCAGGCTCTGAACATAGCGATAGATGATGTAATGGCGGGCGACCTCGTAGCAGTCGAGACGCATAATCTCGTCCTCGACCAGATCCTGAATCTCCTCGACCGACACGGTGTGGCCCGCGTTCTCGCATGCCTCGGCGACGTTTTGTGCCGCGTAAACCACCTGGCGGTCGGTAAGACGAGAGCTCTCCTCGACCTCCAAGTTTGCGGCGCGGATGGCATTGACAATCTTATCGATGTCAAAGACAACCTCGGTGCCGCTGCGCTTGATGATCTTCATCCTCTTGCCTCTTTCGCGTCGAAATCGTATTGCGCTTCAGAGCCAAACGATGCCCGGCAGGGCTTGCCCCTGTCTTGCGGCGCCGTCGCGCAATCTGTGTTTTCGAAAACCATAGGCCCTCATGCGGACAATCCTCGCAGCCAATCAAGGGGCTCGAAGATCCATCCAAATGGGGCGAATAAGGTCCTCGTTCTCTGTCCGCCATCTATCATACGACAAAGAGGCATCTATATCCTGTATTCTTTTTTTAGGTCAAACACAACATATAGTGTTTCAGCAGGTCAAAGCAATTAGTTATTTTGCAGACGCATTAATTATGAGGGGTTCTTGGCAAGTCGGTAAAACGTTACCAACACGGCTACCTGCATGGCAGTTATAAAACCCCCTTAGTCAAGCCGCTGACAAATCCTACCAAAACCAAGCCGCTCACGCCAAAAGAATCCAAAAGATTATGCTTGACCAACATGTTGCGGTCACGGTCGGCCAGGACGTATGCAACCTGCCGGCACCTCTACGGGGACCTTGGATCAATATTTGACGGCGTGCTTGGTAGCAAAACAAAACAGCTCAGAGGACATAGCCTCTGAGCTGCGAACATTTGGTGGGCGTTAGAAGATTTGAACTTCTGACCTCTTCCGTGTCAGGGAAGCGCTCTCCCCCTGAGCTAAACGCCCAAATGGAGCGGACAACGGGGCTCGAACCCGCGACCCCAACCTTGGCAAGGTTGTGCTCTACCAACTGAGCCATGTCCGCTTACGAGGATTAATCTTACGTGATGCCCGCATCCTATGCAAGAACTTTTTTTAAAAAGTTTTGCAACGCCCTCGCGAACCTCGCGAAGACATCAGCCACCACGGAAGGCGCGGGCAAACGCAATCTCGCCGCAAGAGACCCCTACATCTCACCGAGCATGATCCAGGCAGAGCTGTCCTGCGCGAGCCTGCCGTCTGCAAGCGGTGATGAGGTGAGCAGGACCCTGCCCGCCGGCAGCTCCACGGGTGCTGCGCCGAAGTTCGTCACACACGCCCAGCCGTTGTCGCGGCGATAGGCGATAACGCCGCCCTCGGCGCCCTCGGCACCATCCGCAAGACCGGTGCGCCCGTCAAGATCGAGCCACGCAAGATCGTTGGCGCAGCCGCGCAGCTTGCGCCGAAGCCAGAGGGCGTCACGATAGAGCGCAAGCATCGATGTCGGGTCCGCTTCTTCCCTATCGGCAGCGTAATCGGAAAACCATGCAGGTTGCGGCAGATGGGGCGCCGCATCGGCGTCCGCCGGCGAAAACCCAAACGATCCGCCCTGCGCGGGATCGTCCGCCGCCACCCACGGCAGGGGCACACGGCAGCCGTCGCGCCCCTTCTCACGCTTCGGTCCGCGCGTATTGGTCGCAGTAGGATCTTCGAGTGCAGCCCACGGGATGTCAGCCACCTCAAAAAGGCCGAGCTCCTCACCCTGATACACGTATGCCGAGCCCGGAAGCGCCAGTTCAAGCAAAAGGGCCGCCCGCGCGCGGCGCTCGCCGAGTTCACGGTCCTCGTCATAAGACGACCCGTCGCGTAAGAGCCAGTCGAGCGCAATCTGGTGGTAGCGCGTCGCCTTGATTTGCGGCAGGGCATAGCGTGTCGCCACGCGCGGCACGTCGTGGTTGGAGAGTACCCAGGTCGAGGCGGAATCGGATTCGACGGCTGCCTTCAAGCCCTTCTCGATTGCAGTGTGCATGTCATCATAGGTCCAAGTGGCCTTGGCAAACTCAAAGTTGAATGTCTGGCCAAGCTCGCTGGGACGCGCATAGAGATACTGGCGCTCGGGCAGCACCCACGCCTCGGCAACGGCACTGCGCGGCGGATTATAGCGGTCGAACACGCGGCGCCACTCGCGATAGATCTCGTGGACCTCATTGCGGTCCCACAGCGGATGGGTGCCGTCGTCAACCATGTCATCGCCCTCGGCGAGATGCCACCGGTCGAGGTCATCGCGGTCGAGATCCTTGGCGAGACCCTGCGCCACATCAATGCGAAAGCCGTCGACGCCTCGATCGCTCCAAAACGCCAGGACGTCGCAAAAGAGCGCATGAACCTCGGGGCATGACCAGTCAAAGTCCGGTTGCTCGGGCGTAAACATGTGCAGATACCACTGACCGTCCGCAACACGCGTCCATGCGGGGCCGCCAAAGTTGGCATTCCAATTGGTGGGAGGCAGCTCGCCATGCTCGCCGCGACCATCGCGGAAGATATAACGGGCGCGCTCGGGCGATCCGGGGCCGGCGGCAAGAGCGGCTTTGAACCAGGGGTGCTGGTTGGATGAATGGTTGGGCACGATGTCGACGATGACCTTGATGCCGCGCGCGTGAGCCGCAGCGATCATGTCATCGAAGTCGTCAAGCGAGCCGAGACGCGGGTCGACATCGCAGTAGTCCGCCACATCATAGCCGCCATCGACAAGAGGCGATGGGTAAAACGGGCTCAGCCAGATGGCCTCGATACCCAGCCGCTCAAGATAGTCCATCTGCTGGGTAATGCCCGCGATATCGCCCAGACCCGAACCAGTCGAATCCTTAAACGAGCGCGGGTAGATCTGATAGATCGCGGCATCGGACATCCATGAGCGCGAAGAAGACTTTTCTGTAGCCATGGGGCGTATCTCCCTTGCAACGAGGTTATGCGAGATGCCCACGATGATACGCCCAAAGCGGACATTCGCGACAAACAACGCCACAGCCACGCCCCAAAACGATCGCCCCCTCTCGGGTTCAAGCCTCCTGGGACGAATCGACCGATTAGTGAAAAGAACGGAAGACCCACTTTCCCGGCCACGACAGCGAGCGGGCTCCGGGTGCCCCAGGTTGCCGCGAAAGAGGAGGGAAGCGTACTTTATGTACGCGACCGACGATTGAGGGGCAAGATGGGGTGCCCGGGGCTCGCGCAGCGTCAACAAAAAACGCGGTTCGTTAGAACCGCGTAAGATAGTTGGAGCGGACAACGGGGCTCGAACCCGCGACCCCAACCTTGGCAAGGTTGTGCTCTACCAACTGAGCCATGTCCGCATATGTAAAACAAAACGGGCGCCGGAGCGCCCGGATGTTGCCTGGAGGCGAAGCCCGGATTCGAACCGGGGGTAAAGGCTTTGCAGGCCTCTGCCTTACCACTTGGCCACTTCGCCGAAAAAGGACCGCCTAAACGGTCCGGAAATGCAATGGAGCGGACAACGGGGCTCGAACCCGCGACCCCAACCTTGGCAAGGTTGTGCTCTACCAACTGAGCCATGTCCGCTTGCGGGTTATTAATTTACGCGAGTTGTCCAAAAGACGCAAGTACTTTTTTCAAAAAACTTGTCTGCCGCATGTTCTTAATAGCCAAACGCGCTAAAGCGATTGGCTAGGCACACGATTCCAGCGCTCCGCCAAACAGCTTCACCATCTGCACGCGCGTGCCGGCGCCGTCCGTACGACGAGCAACCTCCACGTTATCGACGAGCATACGCATAAGCTTGATACCACGGCCGCGTTCCTCAGATGCAACCGGCTCGCTCGTTTCATCGATAGAATAGCCGGCACCTCGATCAAGCACCTCAACCACAACGCGATCGCCATAGGCCTGAACCGTCAGGACGCACCCGATACCGCCCGCATGGTCATACGCATTACCCAGCGCCTCCCCCGACGCCAATGCGACATCGTAGCGCTCGTCACGGCGCAACGGAAGCGATTCAAGGAGTTCGGCGATGCGATGTCGGTAGTATGGAAGATTCTCGATACCCTGACGGACCTCGACGCTCTTACTCCAGCGAGGCAGCTCCCCCACCGGAATGGCGGGAATAGACTCCCGTGCCGGCCCCGCGACATGAAGGATATCGACAAGACGAGCAATCTCCAAAAAGCGAACAACTTCACCCGATGCATTGACGAGCGAAAGCAGGCCTTCTCGCCTCATGAGCTCATGAGCGCGCGTAAGCAGGAATGCCAAGCCCGTCGAATCGATAAAGCTAACAGCCTGACAGTTGATGACAACACGACGCACGCCGCGGCCAATCAAAGCATCCAACCGCCGACGCAGCGCAGGCACCGTGGCGATGTCGATATCGCCTGGTGGCGTCAAAACCGCTATGTCATTCCACTCATTCATACGACCATGGTTCCCCAAAAAAGCCCACTCGATGCATTCGTTTCCCCAACCGTACGGATTCAGCCCGCCCAGCGTCGTCTATGAACGGCCCCGTAAAAACTCAAGGGACACCAATGCAATGTCATCGTCCAGCGCCGATTCGGTAAATCGGTCAAGCTCGCCCAAGACCTTGCCGCAGATTCCCGATACGCCCTCACCCGAGACAGAGAGCAGAAGGTCACGAAGGCGCTGCTCGCCAAAGAACGCTCCGGTGCGGTCGCGGGCCTCAATCGTTCCGTCCGTATACATGAAGAGCATGTCGCCAGGAGCGAACGTAAACACGCCTGTCTCGTACACCATGCTCTCAAAGGCACCGATTACGCCCGATTGGCATCCAAGCAGCTCGACCTCTCCTCCACGGGCCTCGCCGCCACCCAGCGGCATCGACTCTGGCCTAATGACCATGGTCGGAGGATGGCCCGCCGAACAATACGTTGCGCGTCCGGCTTTAAGGTCAATCTTGGCGATAAAGGCCGTCACGAACGTCTCGACCCTCGAGAAGCCCATGAGCATGCTGTTAAGGGAGCGTGCCATGCGGGCCGGTCCAGCGCCCTCCCAGGCATATGCCGTCAGGGCCGTCTTGACGAGCGCAGACATCGATGCAGCCTCAATGCCTTTGCCAGACACATCGCCCAGAATCATGACGGCGCAGTCGTCGGGAAGACGGATGAGCGTATAGAAATCGCCGCCGACCAACGCCGAGTTCGTGGCCGACAGGTACACCGAATCGGTTGCGATACCCGGAACATCCCCCAGGGAATTTCTCATGCCAATCTGAAGGGTCTGAGCAATATGGCGCTCCTCGCGCTTTTGAGATTCGCCTTCGTAGATCAGTTCAAAGTCATGCGCCAAGTGCACCAGGTAGTCATATTCAAGATCATCAATCGGCTCTTGGCTGCCATCACGAAGCAGCAGTGCGCGCGTCGTCGGGCTCTTCGCAACAGAAGCAGGAACAATCGCGTCGTTACTGTGCTTGCCATCACCCTCAGAGCGCGGGCGCCCCGCCTCGATGCCGGAGTCGACGTAGAGACCTTGACAAGGCAGACCATGCGCCCTAAGCCAACCTCCCATAGGCATCGATTCGTCAACGCGAGTTATACGGACGTGTTTAAGGTCCTCGGCACTCGTACCTCCCAAAACAGATGCCTCAAAGCCATCAGGTCCAGCCCCCAGACGTGCCGCTGGCGCCGTCGTGGAAAAGAAAAGCTTCTCGGGATCGTCCGGCAAAGCAACGCGACTGCCGCCTTCAAAATCTATGACGTAGGAATCCAGACTGGCGTCATACTCAACAGGGCAAAAATGGCAGTTGAGCATATTGCAGATCTCGGACGATACCGCCTGGGTAGCCGCGGCGGAATCGTCTAGAAAGGTAAACAACTCATCACGCAAGACATTGAGCGAGCGGCCAAGCTCGGCCGTGCGACGGGAGCGAAGGCTCGATGCCATGCCGACCAGCTGGATAGACAGGTAATCGCAAATGACCTCGAGTACATTAACGTCATAGGCGAGCGGTGCTTGAGGGCGTTTCCAACCAACTTCCAGCACGCCAAGAATCTGCGTACCGTAAAAAACGGGAAGACAGATCTCGCTGCGGTACGGAGGCATATCCTGCATGCGCAACAGGTGCTTAGAACGATTGTCCAAGTCCATAAACATACCGGAGGCGGCCTTATCACCCTCAAGGTCCTGTTGAATCGACAAGCGACAGGCACGCGACTCACGAAGAACATACGTCGGAATGCCAGCGCCATACGGCAAAAACTCAGGCAGGTAGCTGTCGTACAGCTCCTTGGAAACACCGCGAAGTTTAAAACCGCCGCTCTCAGAAAAATAGATAGCGGCACCCGAAGCATCGAGCGTTCCTACAAGCTGGTTCAAAACGGTATCAAGTAGGCTGGGCAGCTCATCGGAGCCCACGGTACTCATAATGACCGAGAGCGTGCCAGAGAGGCGCTTGTTCGCCACTCTAAGCTCCGAAAGAGCACGCTTGAGCTGACGGTCGTGCGAATACTGTTCTTCGATGCTATGGAGCGCCACCAGGACACGTGGCGCGCGGCGCCCAAAGATGCGTGGAGGCGTTACGGAGCCCGCACGAACCAAGACGGGGATAAAGGAGCCGTCACTCAGCTTGAGCATCAGTTCGTTCTCGGAGCCATCAGTTTCAAATGGCAGACGATGTTCCGTCGCACGTTCAAAAGCGGACGAGTACAGGACGTCTTTAACATCTCCACCGATGACGTCGGCGCGTTCCTCGCACATCAAACCAAGTAAGCGATTATTCACATGCAGAATGGTTCCGTCGAGCTCGCAGATGATGACAGCATCGCTCGTGATCTCGACTAGTTGGGCAACGTCTGCCCACTCGTTGCGTTCAAGCGTTTCCATCGTGGACCCCACCGTCTATCGGTAACAAAAAAGCCTCCGAAGAGGCTTCTCAAATGCGATGGTGTCGGAGGCGGGACTTGAACCCGCATGACCAAAAAGCGGTCACTAGCACCTCAAGCTAGCGCGTCTGCCAATTCCGCCACTCCGACATGCTATGTTGTTGATTCACGGTTCGTTTTGTCGGACCCGCGCGTTCAACGAGGAAGATAATAACCTATGATTCGAGAACTGTGCAAGCACTTTTTTCAAAAAAGTTTACGAATTTGTAAATGCGCAGGTAAACTGACCTGTTCGGGCCGGAATGAGGTTGCTTTCCAACGCGTCCTCGGGCATGCGGCATTATTTTGCTCCGCGCTTCGCGCTACAAAATAATGCCGCCCCCTGCGGAATGCGTTGAAAACAAACCTCTTCCCGGCCCTAGGGGTATGTACTCCGTGCACAGTTCTCAAACATGTTCTGGGGGCTGATGCAAATTTGGTGGCTCGGCTTTGCCTAGCCCTTATATAAGGAGGCCGGAGCTAAAGCTCCGGCCTCGCTATCTTTCCCATTAGATTAAGTGAGCGATCAAGGAATCGCACCCCCTCTGCAGTGGTAACACAGGGCCCGTGCTGGACTTAGTTTTCAGAACATTCCGCAGACCAGGAAACCCCCTTATCCGCGGCTCCGAAGGAGCAGGATAAGGGGGTTTCCATGGTCGAGGACGTTCTGAAAACTAAGTCCAGCACGGGCCCGGACGAGAACAACCGACTACAGGTCGATGTGCGATTCCTTGATCGGGAACGGCTCCGCGAAGTGGCAGGCGCAGCAGTGACCCGGTGCGACTTCCTTAAACTCGGGAAGCTTCTCAGAGCAGATGCCCTGCGCGATCGGGCAGCGAGTGTGAAAACGGCAACCGGTCGGCGGATCCAGCGGTGACGGCGGATCGCCAGCGAGGATGATGCGCTTGCGCGTCTTCTGGATATCAGGATCGGGCACCGGCACAGCAGACAGCAGCGACTGCGTGTACGGATGGTGAGGCTCACTGTAGAGCGTCTTCCAGTCCGAAACCTCGACCATCTTGCCCAGATACATAACGGCAACGCGATCGGAGATATGCTGCACGACAGACAGGTCGTGGGCGATAAACAAATATGCAGTACCGAACTTGTCCTGGAGTTCCTTGAGCAGGTTCAGAACCTGGGCCTGAATGGACACATCCAGAGCGGAAACCGGCTCGTCGCAGATAATCAGCTTGGGCTTCAGCGCAAATGCACGGGCAATGCCGACACGCTGACGCTGACCGCCGGAGAACTCATGAGGATAGCGGTTAATGTGCTCGGGGTTCAGTCCGACAACGTCGAGAAGCTCGCGGACACGCTCAATGCGCTCCTCCTTGGTGCCCACGCCGTGAATGGTCATGGGCTCGGAGACGATCTCACCGATAGTCATACGAGGATTGAGCGAAGCATAAGGATCCTGGAAGATGAACTGCATCTCGCGACGCATATCCTTGATCTCGTGCTTGCTCATCTCGGCAACGTCTTTGCCCTGGAAGAACACTTTGCCGGCCGTCGGCTTGGTGAGGCGCATGATGGTACGGCCCGTGGTGGACTTACCGCAACCGGACTCGCCGACCAGACCAAAGGTCTCGCCAGGATAGATCTCGAACGAAATGTCGTTCACAGCAGAGACGACACGCTTGGAGAAGCGCTTGGCGAACATGCCGGACTCAGCGGGAAACTCCTTAGAGAGGTGCTCGACCTTCAGCAGCGGAGTACGCTCGTTGGTATCTGCCATTACGCCTCGCCTCCCTTCTTGGAATCCTTGCGCGTACGGGACGTCTCAGGAGCGTTCTTGAGGAACTCGGGGTCACCGGAGTAGTGGCACGCAGAGTAGTGACCAGACTCGGTGACAACGCGCTCGGGGCGCTGCTTGCGGCACTTATCGGTCGCATAGGGGCAACGAGGCGAGAACACGCAGCCCTCGGGCAGGTTCATGAGCGAAGGCGGGTTGCCATGAATCGGCGTAAGCGGCTTCTTCTCATCGATGGCCTGCTCCGGGATGGAGCGGATAAGGCCCCAGGTGTAGGGGTGGCGGCTCTCGTAGAAGATTTCCTCAGCAGTACCGAACTCGACGGGACGGCCGGCGTACATAACCATGATCTTGTCGGCCATATCAGCGACAACGCCCAGGTCATGGGTGATCATGATGATGGCGTTGCCGTTCTTCTCCTGCATTTCCTGCATAAGCTCAATAATCTGAGCCTGGATGGTAACGTCCAAGGCAGTCGTGGGCTCGTCGGCAATCAGAATATCGGGATCGCAGGCAAGAGCCATGGCAATCATGACGCGCTGACGCATACCGCCAGAGAACTGGTGGGGATACTCATTGACGCGCTTCTCGGGCTCGGGAATGCCAACGAGGTCCAAAAGCTCGGTGGCGCGCTTGAGTGCCTCCTGCTTGGAGTAGCCGCGGTGCAGACGAAGGCCCTCGCCCACCTGCTTGCCGATCTTATAGACCGGGTTCAAGGAGGTCATAGGATCCTGGAAGATCATCGCGATATCGTTACCGCGAATGTGCTGCATCTCTTCCTCGGTCATCTCGAGGATAGAACGACCGCGATAGCGAACGTCGCCGCCCTCGATCTTTCCCGGAGGCATCGAGATAAGACCCATGATGGTCATGGCGGTCACGGACTTACCGGAGCCGGACTCACCGACGACGCCCAGGGTCTCGCCGCGATCGAGCGTGTAGGAGACACCGTCGACAGCGCGAACGACGCCGTCCTCGGTATGGAAATACATCTTAAGGTCATCGACCTCGAGCAGATGCTGGCCCTCGGGAACCGGCTGGTCCTTCAGGTCCACATAGTTCTTGTTCTTCTTCATCCTTATGCGTCCTTCATCTTGACGTCGAGGGCGTCGCGCAGACCGTCACCCAGCAGGGTGAAGGCGAGCACCGTCGAAAGAATTGCCAGACCGGGCATGATCATCATCCAGGGAGCAGTCAGAAGATACTGCTGACCGTCCTGAATCATGGAGCCCCACGAAGGCGTAGGCGGAATAACGCCCATGCCGAGGAAGGACAGAGCGGACTCGGTCAGAATGGCGCCACCAATGTTCATGGTCGCGTAGACCACGATGGAGGCGACGGAGTTCGGGAAGATGTGACGCACAACGATACGAGCATCAGATGCACCCATCGCGCGCGCAGCGTCAACATAGTCGTTTTCCTTGACCGTCAAGATTGCAGAGCGGAAGACGCGCGCAATCGAAGGCCAGCCGAGAATGCCGATGGCAAAAAAGACGTTCTGAAGACCACGTCCGATAACGGCGATCATGGCGACAACGAAAAGCACGTACGGGAACGCTAGGAAAATATCCGCACAGCGCATGATGATCGTATCCCAGATCCCGCCGTAGAAACCGGCCAGAGCACCCATGACCAGACCGATCACCGTGGAGATCGCGGTGGCCATAATGCCGACGGACAGCGAAACGCGTGCACCGTAGATAACGCGGACGAGAATGTCGCGACCAAGGGCGTCGGTGCCAAACGGGTGCTCTGCACACGGAGCCAACAGCGACGTCTCGGCCATGGTGGTCGAGTCGGAAGCCGTCGGCGAACCGAGCCAGGGCTTAGCCCACAGATCTGCGGTCAGGGCAACCAAAACGACGATGATGATCCAGCAGACACCGATAACGGCGAGCTTGTTCTTGCGAAGACGCTTAAAAGCGTCACCCCACAGCGTGCGGGACTTGGCGGGAGCAGATGCGGCCTTGGTGGCGGTAGCCTGCTCCTGAGACTGAGAATCAGTTTCCTGCATGAGACGTACCTCCCTTAGGCCTTATCCGACGGACCGCCAAGGCGGATGCGCGGGTCGAGGAATGCATAGCTAATGTCGACGAGCAGGTTAATCACCATGACGACGACGACGATGAGCGTAACGCCGCCCATAACGATGGGCCAGTCACGCATGCTAATGGCGCGATAGACCTCATAGCCGATACCGGGCCAGTTAAAAACCGTCTCGGTCAGGATGGCGCCCGAAAGCATGCCACCAAAGTCGACACCAATATAGGTAACGACGGGGATGAGTGCATTCTTAAGCGCATGCTTGACGATGATCGCGCGATTGGAGAGACCCTTGGCCTTTGCCGTACGGATGTAATCCTGGTTCATGACGTCAAGCAGCTGCGAGCGCATAATGCGGGCGGCATAAGCGGTCGAAACCGAAGCCAGCGTAATGGTCGGAAGCACATAGTGCATCCAATCCTGATACTGAGAGCTGGAACCGCCGGCACCCGAGATCGGCATGGAGATTGCACCGCCCGTAGCGTCCTTGAGGATGACGCCAAAGAACAGCTGCAGCAACATACCGAGCCAGAAGGCCGGGACCGCAACGAGGATCGACGTGGTGAGCGTTACCAAAATATCCCAGAAGGAATAACGCTTTACCGCCGAAATGATACCCGCACCGATACCCATGATTGCCTCGAGCACGATGGCGCACGCGGCAAGTTTGACCGTATACGGATACTTCTGGGCAAAAATTTCCGTAACCGGCAGCTTGCGCTGATACGAATTGCCCAGATCGCCATGAAGCAGGCCGTTCATGTAATACAAGTAACGGTCCACGAGCGACGTTTGAACGGGGTCGCCGTTCTCGTCAAGGATCGCGTTGCCGTCCTCGTCCGACTGGACCAGGTGATAGCGGACGCGAAGCTGAAGCTCCACCTCGGGGGACAGAGCCTTGTCTCCACCGATCAGCTTGATCGGATCTCCCGGCACGATATTCTGAAGGGCGAACAGAATCAGCGTAACGCCCAAAAATACCGGGATGAACTGAAGCACACGTTTAACGATGTACTTACCCATACCACTCCCCTATCTAGGGATTAACCTAAATGGGATGCCGATCGCCAGACCGGCATCCCAAAATTACCATCAGCCAGTTTACCCCAGGTTAGGGAGAACTGTATGTTTCCCATGAGGTCTACGTAAATACTTGACCCTCACGGAAGCTGCAAACTCTTAGGCGAGCTCAGCGGTACCCAGCTCAGCGTGCTTCTGCGGATCGACATAGAGGTGCTTGATGCGATCGGAGCCGACGATGGTGTGCGTGTAGAACATCACCGGGATGACCGGGCAGTCGGCAGCGACCATAGCGTCGGCCTCCTGCATCTTAGCAACGCGCTCTTCGCCGTCAACCGTGGTGCGAGCCTCGTTGACTTTGGCGTCGAACTCGGGGTTGTTGTAACCGGAGCGGTTGTCGCCACCGAGGGAGTCGGAGTGGAACAGCGGATACAGGAAGTTGTCCATAATCGGGTAGTCGGCAATCCAACCCAGACGACCGAACTGATAGTTAAAGTTCTGGTACTGCTCGAGCAAGGCAGACCACTCAGGGGTATCGGAGACAGCGGTAACGCCAACCTTGGCGAGGTCACCGATGATGGACTCCATGATCTCCTTGTGGCCACCATCCTGGTTGTAGGAAAGGGTCACGTTAATGCCACGATCGCCGTTAGCGCCAGCGGGAGCAACCTTGTCCAGGTACTCGTTAGCCTTGTCGACGTCGTAGGCGCAGAACTCCCATGCGCCCTCCTTGTAGCCATCGATGCCCGGAGGAACAATGCCGTCGGCGGGGGTACGGGTACCCTTGAAGATAGTCTTGCAGATGGCCTCACGGTTGATGGCCAGGGAGATACCCCTGCGCAGGTCGGCGTTGTTGAACGGCTCGGCCGTGTTGTTGCAGGTCAGGTAGTAGGTGGAAGGCTCGGAGCCGAGCAGCATGCGCTCGCCGTCACCCATGGTGTAGCCGTCCTTGGACACGCCGCGATCCTTCTTGGCGGCGTCGATCTGAGCAACGGGAACGTCGCAGACATCGAGGTTACCGGCCTGGAACTCCTTGTAAGCGGTCTCCATGTCCTTGATGACCTGGAAGTGGATGCCATCGATCTTGGCCTTGTCGCCATAGTAATCGTCGAACTTCTTGAGGTTGATCTCCTGACCATCCTCCCACTTGCCGTCCATCATGAACGGGCCGTTACCGACCGGTGCAAGGTAGAAGCTCTTGGCATCGGACTCGGCGCACTCGGGAACCGGGGCCAGAGCCGGGTGAGAGGCGACGAAGGGGAAGTCGGCGTAAGCGGAAGACAGCTTGACGACGAGGGTCTCATCGTCGGGGCAGGTAACACCGCTGAGTTCAGTAGCGTTACCGGCAAGCAGATCGTCATAGCCCTCGACCATGGAAAGGTGATAGGAGACCTCGGAAGGGCCATACTCGGTAGCGATGGCCGACTTGGTGTTGACCAGACGCTCCCAACCGAGCTTGAAGGACTTGGAGGTAACGTCGTCACCGTTGTGGAACTTGGCCTTCTTGATCTTGAAGGTGAACTCGGTGGCGTCGTCGTTGGCCTCGAAGGACTCGCAAGCCAGCGGAACGATCTCGCCCTTCTCGGCGTCATAAGAGGTCAGAGCGTCAAAGAGCTGGTACTCGACCTGAGTGCCCTGGTCCTCCTGGACATTGTAGGGGTCGATGCAGACCGGGTTGTTGATGTAGAAGTTCAGCGTCGAACCGGACTCAGAACCGGAAGCGTCGCCGCCCTTCTTGCCGCATGCGGCAAGAAAAGCCATGGAGCTCGCAGCAAGGGTACCGCCGACAAAGGCGCGACGACCCATAACGGGCTGGTGGAACATAGAATCAGCCATGCCATCCTCCTTATGAGATAGGACAAAGTAAGTTCGGTCGGGCAACGTCAAGACAGCCCAATCGAACCATTCAAACGCGGTCCGCCGTTTTGGCTGGTTATACAAAGCGGACCAACGTATTGCAATACAGTAGCGCATTTTATGCACGATTTGGGGCTAATTCCGGTTAACGGTCGAGATTTTCTTTAGTTGGGCGAAGTATATGAGGATATTTTGACTCTGTTACAAATATGTAAACAAAAAGGGTCCCGCACTTGCGGGACCCTTTTCAAGTATTTATGCGGCTCGTGATTAGTAGCCCACGATGCCCTGCGGGAAGAAGAACATGCACAGCACGACGCACACGGCAAACACGACAGCCATGATGACGGTCAGGCGGTCAAGGTTCTGCTCCATAACGCCCGTGGCAGAGCTGGAGTTATACAGCGAGCTGGCAATCATATCCGAAACGCCGGTACCCTTACCGGAATGCATCAGGACGAGAATCGTCAGCGCCACGGCAGAAACAGCCCAAACGACAAACAGAAGAATCTGGAACGGACCCATAGATAAGCTCCTTAATAGAACAGTTCAAACTCCAGTACTGTACCACAATCCCCCGCTCTCCCCTACCTGCCACTCAAGGACGGGGTGGAAATGGCAGAAATACCAAAAAGGGGGTTGTCCGGTTGTGGACAACCCCCTTGCTAGAAAACGGTATTTGTTTTCTATTAGGCCTCGGTAGCGAGCACGCGGCCCGTCATCTCGGCGGAAGGCTCAATACCAGCCATGGTGAGCATGGTCGGAGCGATATCGGAAAGACGGCCGTCCTCGATACCGGTGAGCTTGGCCTTCTCATCAACGATGATGAACGGCACGCGGTTGGTGGTGTGAGCCGTAAACGGATGCTTGGAACCGTCGGAAGCAACGTCAAACATGTGATCGGCGTTGCCGTGGTCGGCGGTAATCAGTGCAAAGCCGCCCTTGGCGAGAATCGCCGGGACAACCTTGGACAGGGCATCGTCAACAGCCTCAACGGCCTTAACGGCAGCGTCGAAGACACCGGTGTGACCAACCATGTCGCAGTTCGCGAAGTTCACGATGTAGAAATCAGCGCGATCCTCGTTGATGGCGGCGACGAGCTTCTCGGTAACCTCGGGAGCGCTCATCTCGGGCTGCAGATCGTAGGTAGCAACCTTGGGGGAAGCGACGAGCACGCGCTCCTCGCCCTCCTTGGGCTCCTCGATGCCACCGTTGAGGAAGAACGTCACGTGGGCGTACTTCTCGGTCTCGGCAGTGTGCAGCTGCTTCAGGCCATTGGCGGCGATAACGTCGGCCAGGACGTTCTCGGGGAACGTCTTGGGGAAGGCGACCTCGACGTCAAACGTCGGATCATACTCGGTCATCGTCACAAAGTGCGAAAGCTTGATCTGCTCGCGCTCAAAGCCGTCGAACTCCTTGTCCGTGAACACGCGGGTCATCTGGCGAGCGCGGTCGGGACGGAAGTTGAAGAAGATGGCCGCGTCGCCCTCGTGAATGCCCTCGTTGTGGGCAGCGAAGGGCTCGACGAACTCGTCGCCGCGCGGGTCCTTCTCGTAGTAGGCCTTGATACCGGCAACGGGGTCGGTATCAGCATCGGACGCGTTGACCATGACGTCGTAGGCGCGCTGGATGCGCTCCCAACGATTATCGCGGTCCATGGCCCAATAACGGCCCGAGACGGTGGCAACGCGAGCGTCGCAACCGGTCTCCTCGGAGATCTTAGCCAGGAAGGCGCAGAACTCACTCATGTAGCCGGCACCGGACTGCGGGTCAACGTCGCGGCCATCCATGAAGGCGTGGACGCGAACGGTCTTGACACCGTGCTCGGCAGCCATCTTGACCAGAGCCTCGACGTGGTTCATGTGGGAGTGAACGCCGCCAGGGCTCATAAGGCCCATGAGGTGGAGAGTCTTGCCGTCAGCCTTGACATCGTCCATGGCCTTGACGAAAACCTCGTTCTTGGCGATGGAGCCGTCCTTGATGGCATTGTTGATGCGCGAAAGCTCCTGGAACACGATGCGACCGGCACCGATGTTGAGGTGACCCACCTCGGAGTTGCCCATCTGGCCGTCGGGAAGGCCCACGTCCTCGCCCGAAGCACCGAGCGTGGTGTGAGGATACTTCTCGTACAGGCCATCAAGGAAGGGCGTCTTGGCAGCGGCGACGGCGTTCTCGCCATCAGCCGGAGCCAGGCCGCAGCCGTCCATGATAATCAGGAGTGCAGGAAGATGACGTTGTGCCATATGTCCTACTCGCCTGCCTTGACGACCATAGAGGCGAAGTCGGCAGCCTTGAGCGAAGCGCCGCCCACGAGGGCGCCGTCAACGTCGGGCTTGGCGACGAGCTCGGCGATGTTACCGGGCTTGGCGGAACCACCGTAGAGAACGCGGATGCCGTTGGCGAGCTCCTCGCCGAACATCTCCTTGAGGGTCTCACGGATAGCGCCGCAGACCTCCTGAGCATCCTCGGCGGTAGCGGTCTTGCCGGTGCCGATGGCCCAGATGGGCTCATAGGCGACGACGACCTGCTTGGGGCAGGTGATCTCAAGACCAGCAAGGCCAGCCTTGACCTGGTTCACGACGTGCTCGACATAGGTGCCGGCCTCGCGGACCTCAAGGGACTCGCCGCAGCAGAAGACGGGAACAAGGCCGGCGGCAACGAGAGCCTTGGCCTTCTTGTTCTGGTCCTCGTCGGTCTCGTGGAAGTAGTCGCGACGCTCGGAGTGACCGATGATGCAGTAGGTGCAGCCAGCGGACTTGAGCATGTCGCAAGAGGACTCACCCGTGAAGGCACCCTTGGCCTCCCAGTACACGTTCTGTGCACCGAGGGCGATGGGGGCAGCCTGAATGCGGTCATGAACCGTGGTGATGTCGATGGTCGGAGGGCAGACGAGCACCTCGACGCCAGCCGGAACCTCGGGCAGAGCCTGAGCCAGCTCGTCGGCGAGCTTGGCGGCCTCGGCGACGTCGTTGTTCATCTTCCAGTTACCAGCGATAAGAAGGGTGCGATTAGGCATCGAGAAGCGCCTCCACTCCGGGCAGGGCCTTACCCTCGACGAGCTCCATGGAAGCGCCACCACCGGTGGAGATCCAGCTCATCTTGTCGGCCAGGTTGAACTTGTTGACAGCTGCGACAGAGTCACCACCGCCGATGATCGAGGTGCAGTCAGCCTCGGCGAGAGCCTCGGCGATAGCCTGGGTGCCGTGAGCAAAGTTGTCAAACTCGAAGACGCCCATGGGGCCGTTCCAGAACACGGTCTTGGCGCCCTTGACAGCCTCGGCATAGAGCTCCTCGGTCTTGGGACCGATGTCCATACCCTCACGATCGTCGGGGATAGCGTCGGAAGCAACAACCTCGGGGACAGCGTCCTCGCCAAAGTGATCGGCAACACGGTTGTCGATGGGGAGTAGGATCTTGACACCCTTCTCCTCGGCCTTCTTGAGCATCTCGCCGGCGCGCTCGACCCAGTCCTCTTCCTTGAGGGACTGACCAACGGACAGGCCCTGAGCCAGGAAGAAGGTGTAGGCCATGCCGCCACCGATGATCAGGGTGTCAGCGGAGTCGATGAGGTGATCGAGAACGCCGATCTTGGAGGAAACCTTGGAACCGCCGACGATGGCGACGAAGGGGCGCTCGGGCTCGGCGAAGATGCCGGTCAGCGTGTCGACCTCCTTCTCGAGCAAGAAGCCGGCGACGGCAGGCAGGTAAGCGGCGGGGCCCACGACGGAACCCTGGGCGCGGTGAGCGGTGCCGAAGGCATCGAGAACGAAGACGTCACCATAGGAAGCGAGCTTCTTGGCGATCTCGGGATCGTTCTTCTTCTCACGCTTGTCAAAACGGACGTTCTCGAGAACGAGGACCTTACCCGGCTCGACGGCGGCGACAGCCTCAGCAGCCTTCTCGCCGTAGGTGTCAGCGACAAAGGCAACGTCGAGACCAGAGAGCTCAGCGAGCTTCTTGGCGACGGGCTCGAGGGACAGCTCGGGCTGGAAGCCGGTGCCCTCGGGACGGCCGAGGTGGCTCATGAGGATGACGCGAGCGTTGTGCTCAACGAGGTAGTTGATGGTGGGCAGGGCAGCCTTGATACGGGTGGTGTCGCCAACGACGCCATCCTTGATAGGCACGTTAAAGTCAACGCGGACGAGAACGCGCTTTCCGTCGACATCGATGTCGCGGACGGTCTTCTTGGTAAAGGCCATGTTTGCTTCTACCTTTCGTACGTGTCTGCCTCCCATTACGGCAGACGATTTCTTATAAAAAGGGCGCGACCCTAGGGTGTAAGCCCTATAAGGCCGCGCCCTTCTTTAGACGCTCAACGAGCTATTCGCTAAAAGCTAAATTAAGCAACGAACTTCTCGAAGTACTTGATGGTGCGGACCATCTGAGAGGTGTAGGAGTTCTCGTTGTCGTACCAAGAGGTGACCTGAACGAGGGTCTGGCCGTTGCCGAGATCAGAGCACATGGTCTGAGTGGCGTCGAAGATGGAGCCGTGGGTCTCGCCGACGATGTCGCGGGAGACGATCTGGTCCTCGTTGTAGGCGAAGGTCTCGGGGATGGTCTCGGCGTAGGCCTTCATGGCAGCGTTGACCTCGTCGACGGTGACCTTCTTGTCAACGACGGCGTAGAGGTTGGTCAGCGAGCCGGTCGGCGTCGGGACGCGCTGGGCGGCACCGATGAGCTTGCCGTTGAGCTCGGGGAGAACCAGGCCGATGGCCTTGGCAGCGCCCGTGGTGTTCGGGACGATGTTCTCGGAGCAGGCGCGGGAGCGACGGAAGTTGCCCTTGCGCTGCGGGCCGTCGAGCGGCATCTGGTCGCCGGTGAAGGCGTGGATGGTGGTCATGATGCCGGACACGATGGGAGCGAAGTCGTTCAGACCCTTGGCCATCGGGGCGAGGCAGTTGGTGGTGCAGGAAGCAGCGGAGATGATGTTGTCCTCAGCGGTCAGCGTCTCATGGTTGACGTTGTACACGATGGTGGGCAGATCGCTGCCGGCCGGAGCGGAGATGACGACCTTCTTGGCGCCAGCGTTGATGTGGGCCTGAGCCTTAGCCTTGCTGGTGTAGAAGCCGGTGCACTCGAGAACGACGTCGACGTCAAGGTCGCCCCAAGGCAGGTTGTTAGCGTCGGCCTCCTTGTAGATCTTGATCTCCTTGCCGTCAACGGTGATGGAATCCTCGCCAGCAACGACCTCGTGATCGCGAGCGTAGTTGCCCTGCGTGGAGTCGTACTTCAGCAGGTAAGCGAGCATATCGGGAGAGGTGAGGTCGTTGATAGCGACGATCTCGGAGCCCTCATGACCGAACATCTGACGGAAAGCCAGACGACCGATGCGACCGAAGCCGTTAATAGCAACCTTTACTGCCATTGTGTCTCCTTTCGTAAGGCCCCCGCGAGCTACAGCGCCCGCCGTTGAGGCCCACAAACTAACCACTCGCCTAATATACCTTTTTTTTGACTTGAATTTCACGAGAATGCTCGAAATTGAAAATCAAATTTACGTTAAAACGTTTTAAATACTAAAATAGCAGCTAAATCCATATATAAGTCGTTACTTCAAACTACCTGTTTGCTTCAATGAGCTTTTCAAGCCGTAAAACACGATGGTAGAGGGCTGACTTCGACAAGGGAGGGTCAGCCATCTCCCCCAAATCACGCAGCGACAGATCGGGATAGCGCTCGCGCAGGTCGCAAAAGACCGCCAAGGCATCCGGAAGCGCATCACGAAGGCCACGCTGCTCGAGCTCATCGATAAGCGCAAGCTGATGTTGGGCGGCACCGGCGCTTCTGGTCTGGTTGGCGAGCTCGGCGTTCACGCGACGGTTCACATCGTTCTTAACCAACTTGACCGCGCGCGCCTCCTCAATCTCGGCAACGCTGCGCTTGGCGCCAATCAGCTTTAATAGATGCTCGATTTCCTCGGCGCTCTTAATGTACACGGCATATGACCCCCGCCGTGCATTAACACGAGCATGGACCCCAATCTGCTCCAACAGATCGCAAAGCCCCTTGGCATATTGCTCGCCCTGCACAGCAATCTCCAAATGAAAATCGCCGCGTGGATCGGCCACGAAGCCGCCCGCGATGAGCGCGCCGCGGATATAGGCAAGTCTACAGCAAGGACGGGCAACGATATGTCGGGGTACGCCGGCGACAAGTCCTCCCCTACGTTCGAGGATACCCAGCAGAACCAAGGCCTTATCCAGGTCTGGCTGATCAGGCAAGGTGATGAGGTAGTTTCGAACCTTATGCAATACAGATTTACGGACGGTGAACTCCGTTTTGAGCTTAAGGATACGATGCGTCAGCGTGATCATCGTGCGCGCGACGGCTCCCGTCTCAGTCGCAACCGTCAAACGATACCGCCCAGAGCCGGTAAGCGAGAGCGTACCGCTCACGCGCGTGAGGGCGGCAAGCGTCGACAAGTCGCAGTATTCACATTCGGGTTCGCAGCGCGCAAGCTCGTCGCGCACCTCAGCGGTAAACGACATGCAGGCCTATGCCTTCGTGTTGGCGCGCGACAGGTCGCGGTGGGAGATGCTCACATGATACTGAGCGCCTTCCAGGTAACGGGCCGTGGCCTCGGCAATGGCAACGCTGCGGTGCTGGCCGCCCGTGCAGCCGATGGCGATAGAAAGCTGCGGCTTACCCTCCGCGATATAACCGGGCATGACCGTATCGAGCAGCTGTGTCCAAGCCTTCCAAAACTCCTGCGTCTTGGGATGGTCCAGAACAAAATCGGAGACCTTTTTATCGAGACCGGTCATCGTGCGCATCTCGGGATCGTAGAACGGATTGGGCAGGAAGCGGACGTCGATCATAATATCCGCTTCGACGGGCATGCCGTGCTTAAAGCCAAACGAGAACACGTGGACATCCATAAGCTGCTGGTCGGACAGCTCGGAAAATGCCATACGTAGCTTGTTGCGCAGCGCAGAGGTGCGCAGACGGCTCGTGTCGATAATCATATCGGCTCGGTCGCGCACGCCCTGCAGCTGAAGGCGCTCGCGCTGAATGGCATCGGCCGTAGTCTCCCCCGGCTTGGCAATAGGATGACGGCGGCGATTTTCGCTGTAGCGACGAATCAGTACCTCGTCAGAAGCCTCCAGGAACACGATGTCGCAGCTCATCTCGCGCTCTTCGAGCGCGGCGACCGCATCGAGCAGCTCGTCAAACAGTCCCTGGCTACGCAAATCGCAGGTGACGGCGAGATGCCTGCCCACGCCCGTATTGATGCCGACGAGCTCGGCAAGCTGGGCGATGAGACGCGGAGGCAGGTTATCGATGCAAAAATAGCCCATGTCCTCGAACACGTGCATGGCCTGTGTGCGACCCGATCCGGACATTCCGGTGATGATGACGATATCGGGGATGCGCTCCGAGCGCTCCGCCGCATCCATGGCATCTCCCTTTTGCATGTGCTGCCTCCCAAAAACAAGCGCGGGACCCAGCAACCCGGATCCCGCGCGGTCAATTGCCTATATTGAGTATACCGCCCCGAGCGGATACGAGGCCTGTCTTACGCCTCAAGCGCAGCCTTGAACCAACTCGTAATACTCGTGGGGTGCGTGATGGCGGTGCCGACGACAACGGCCCAGGCGCCAGCATCGATCGCGGCGCGAGCCTCCTCGGGCGTGTGCACGCGGCCCTCGCAGATGATGGGAAGACCGGGGAATTCCTCGGTCGCCTGACGCAGGAGCGGCAGATCGGGACCGTCGGCCATGGTGCAATCGATAGCGGCAACACCATGAGACAGCGTGGTGGACACCAAGTCGAAGCCCATGTCGACAGCACGACGAATATCCTCGATGGTGGCACAGTCGGCCATCAGGAGCACGCCCTCCTCGTGCAGCGGACGGAAAGTATCCTCGACGGTCTTGCCATCGGGACGCGGACGATCGGTGGCGTCGATCGCCACGATATCGGCACCCGCAGCAACGCAGGCGCGAGCGTGGCGCAGCGTCGGCGTGATGTAAACGCCCTCGTGCCCATCCTTCCACAGGCCGATGACGGGAACCTCACAGCGACCCTTAATGGCGGCAATGTCGGCAAGGCCCTGGCAGCGAATGGCGGCGGCGCCGCCGAGCTCGCAAGCGCGAGACATTTGAGCCATGGTCTCGGGCGTACGAAGCGGCTCGCCCATATACGCCTGAACGCTCACGACGAGCTTGCCCTTCAGGGACTGGATCAAAGGATCAACGGTCATGTTCGACTCAACCTTTCTCAAAACAGCCTTCTGAGACACCGCACCTTGACGTTCAAACCGTCGCTCGCGTACCGAAGTACGCTTCGCTCCTCTTTCACGTCAATCTGCGGCACCTCAGAAGGCACACTTGGTAGTTATGTTTACTTCAACGAAGCAAGAAGGTGTTCGGCGGCACCGATGAGCGGAGCATCGCCCTCCAGAGAACCGATGAGGATCGGCGTGTCCTGAAGCGGATCGAGCGCCTGGCTGGCATAGCCCTCGTGTACCGAATCCTTCCACGTCTGTGAACGCCAATCGGGACCTTGGTGAATCACGCCACCCGAAAGCACGATGACCTCAGGGTCCAGGATGTTAGCGAGCGAGCCCAAGCTGGCACCCAGCGCAAAGCCGGCGTCATGGATGACCTCGGTCGCCTTTGCGTCGCCCGCACGGCACAGGTCGTTCACATCGCGACCGACCGAAGGACGGCTGGGGTCGACGCGACCAAAGCGCTCATCGTACATTCGACCAATGGAAGTGCCCGAAGCAACCGACTCCAGATGGCCGGAACGCCCGCAGGCGCAGGGAATGCCGGCGGCAGCCGAGCACTCGATGTGGCCCATATGGCCGGCAGCACCATGGAAGCCTTGCATCACGCGGCCGTTCTCGACATATGCGCCGCCGATGCCCGTACCGATGCCAAGACACAAGACGGAGAACTTGCCCTTGCCGACGCCCCAGTGGGCCTCGCCCAGAGCATGAGCCTGCACGTCGCCTACAACGGCAACGGGAAGACCGAGGTCCTCGCGCAGACGCGGCCCCAACTGGACGCCGGACCAGCCGGGCATGATCTCGTTGGCATACGCGATGGCGCCCGTCTTGGGATCGACAACGCCGGCGGCACCGATACCGACGCCAAGGACCTCGACATCGGGATTCGCCTCGAGAGCAGCCTTGATGGACGCCTCGATACGCTGGAAGACGGCCTCGCCGCCCTCTTGGGCCTCGGTGGGAACCTCGGCCTCAAAAACGGGATGAGGCACGCTACCGTCAGCCGGGTACTCCATAATGGCAGTCGCAATCTTGGTGCCGCCGATATCAACGGAGCAAATGTACTTGTTCTCCATGTCGCTCTCCTTAGGAGATAAAAACAACTACAGGAAATGCGCCGTCAGGCTAGCCGTCACAGCGCGGTAAAGGTTTTCCAGGTGCCCGAGGTTGGGGTGAAAGTGGTCGGGCGTTGACCTAATGGGTCACGCCCGACCACTTGAGCCCCAAGATCGGGGGCCCGGGGAAGCTTTTCAGGAGACCGTTGTCCTGGAGGACCTTCTTAATAGCCTCGACGGTCTCGCCGGTCATGGCCTTCACCGGGCGTGGCATGGTCGGGCTGTCGAAGATGCCCATGAGGTTCATAGCGGTCTTGAAGGCGCCGACGCCACCGGCATAGCCCTGGACGCCCGAGGTGACATCCCAGATGTGCGAAATCTCATTGAGGCGATCCTGCTCGGCCTTGACGGTAGCCCAGTCACCAGCCTGAGCGGCCTTCCACTGACGCACGTAGCCCTCGGGCTCAACGTTGGCGAGACCCGGGACGGAACCGTCGGCGCCACCGAGGTAGGCGCCGTCGACAACAACCTCGTGACCGGTGAGAATGCTCATCGGATGGCCGTTCTTCTCGTTCTCCTGAACGAGGTAGCGGAACGAGATGTCATCACCCGAGGAATCCTTGACGCCGGCCAGAACGCCCTCGGCGCCGAGCTTGGCAAGGAGCTTCCAAGGGAGCTTGGTGTGGACACACACGGGGATGTCGTAGGCGAAGATGGGCAGGTCGAGCTCCTCGTGCAGGATGCGGAAGTGCTCCTCAACCTCGGTCATGCCCTGCAGGGCATAGAACGGGCAGGTGGCGACAAGCGCATCGGCGCCCAGCTCCTGAGCGACCTTGCCGTGCTCGATCATGCGCTCGGTCTCGGTGTCGATGATGCCGACCAGAACGGGAACACGGTGGTCGACGATACGAACGGCCTCGGCGATAATCTGGCGACGGCGCTCGTCGGTGGAGAAGACGACCTCGCCCGAGGAGCCCAGGAAGAACAGGCCATCGACGCCGGCATCGATCATGCGGTTGATGCTGCGCTCAAAGGAGGCAACATCGAGCTGGTGGTCTTCGGTATCGGGAACAACGACGGGAGGGATAACGCCGGTGAATTTCTGAGTTGCCACAAGAATCTCCTTAGTTGTCTGGCGGGCAGCCCTATGCCGCCCACTCTTGTTGGCAGTGTCCAGGCCGTCTAGGCCAAAGAACACGGGTAGAACGTTTGGTTAAAGAAGTCGACGACTTCGTTTTCGAACGCATTGATGCGCTCGTGAGCGTATTTTGCATAGATGATATGCCTCCGGTCACACTCAAGACCGTTGAATACGGCAAACTGATCCTTGGGATCGCTCACGGTATCCATAAGCGATGTGCCCATGAGCACCGATCCGCGCACCCGAGACGACAGCGCCTCGAGGCCGCCAGGAAGCGGATTGGCAACCGCCGTGCAGGCGAGGCCCCGCTCGTCCAGAGCAGAAACCGCCAGCGCGACTCCGCCGCCAAGACCCTCGCCCCATGCAAAGATGCGGTCGGGGTCCATGCCATCAAGATTGCGCGCCACCTTCGCCAGCGCGCAACCCCAACGGACGCGCTCGACAAAAGCGGGCGAAGAAATCCCCCGCTGCAGGTCGTCCGCACCAGCAACATCGTCATCCAGCGCGAGGACGGCATACCCCATGGCGGCAAATCTCGTCATGTGATGCCAGCCGCGCACAGGCCGATCGATGTCGTGGAACATCAGGCACAACGGCACGCGCTCAGATACTCGGGCACGACCGACAGGCTCGATCAAACGAGCGTGAATCGCATCGTCACCGAACTCAAAGGAGACCTCCGAGTAACGGGCGCAGAGGTTAACAAAGTCAATCGCCGTAATGGCCAGGCCTTGAATCTCAAGATTCGAAGCGCATGTCTCTAAATCAGAAACATCTGCTTGGACATCACCGCGCCAGTCCCGATATTCTGCGAGCCTTGACGAAACCGTTCCAGGAATTCCCACGAGCCCGGGGACAATCAGCTCGTCAACATTGCTCTCGCACTTAGACATGAGCCTCCCCTCCCTTGCAGAAAAACGGAATGATCAAATCGTCGAAATCCTGAATCTCCTCGTGGCCAAAGCCTTCAAAGAACTCATGACGCTTTTCGCAGGTCAGGTTGTTATAGACCGCAAACTGCGTCGCTGGCGGACAGACGATATCGGCTGTGCCGGTGCCAAACAGCACGGGGCATTTGACCATAGGGGCAAAGTTCTTGGAATCGAAGTACGCCAGCTTGGCATAGGCTTCGTCAATACGAGTCGAGTCCTCGTCAAACCAGCGAGACCAATAGCGCAGGCCCTCGTAGGCAATGTCGTCGGCATCCAAATCCCAGACCAGGCGGAAATCTGACAGAAAGGGATAGAGGATGGCGGCACGATTGATAAGCTCGCTGTTAAGCGCACAGGTCGCAATGCCCAAACCGCCGCCCTGCGACGCGCCGTTCACAAACACACGCGCAAGATCGATGCCCTCGAGCTCGCGAACGATGCGGCACAGGATGCGAATATCTTGGTGCAAGCGGACATAGTAGAGGTTGGCCGGGTCGCCGTCGATACCGGCGACGATATGACCGGCAACCGTTGTGCCCTCAAATCCACCAATGTCCTCGGAGGGACCTCCTTGGCCGGGGCAGTCGAGGGCGATGAGTGCCATGCCCATGCCCGCAAACGACGCCTGCTCAAACCAGCTGCGGCTTGCACCCGGATACCCATGGAACTGAAGTACTAATGGCACGGGCTCGTCCGAGACAGGTTTAAGGTATTTGGCATGCAGGCGCGCGCCACACATGCCGGTATACCAGAGGTCGAAAAGCTGGCAGGTCGCGGCATCGGCGACCGATGCCGTCTCGATCGCATAGTCAAGCCCGACGGCGTCGGCCTCGGCCATGCGATCCTTCCAAAAGAGATCGAAATCTGATGGACGGGGCATGGCGCCTCGGTATTCACCAAATTGATGTTGTAGCTCCTGAGCACTTGGCATGGCTCGTGAACCCAACCTTTCGAAATCGCAACGGAGGTGCGCCCGGCAAGGGAACCGGGCGCACGGGAGGGAAAGCGAGGCTACTCGCCGAGCTTGGGATGCAGCAGCGACGGCGCAGCGCCGAGCAGCATCTTGGTGTAGGGGTCCTGGGGGTGCTGGAAGACCTGCTTGGCCTCGCCCTGCTCGACGATCCTGCCGCCATTCATAACGATGATGTCGTCAGAGATATAGCGGACCGTCTGGATGTCATGGCTGATGAACACCATGGCCAGGCCGAGCTCCTTCTTAAGGTCGGTCAGCAGGTTCAGAATCTGCGCGCGGACCGAAACGTCCAGAGCCGAGGTGGGCTCGTCGGCGATGATGGCATCGGGGTTCAGCGACAGGGCACGGGCAATTGCGACGCGCTGGCGCTGGCCGCCCGAAAGCTGGCCGGGAAGAACCTCGGCAGCGGAGCTGGGCAGACCGGTGAGCTCCAAGAGTTCCTTGACGCGCTTCTCCTGCTCGGCCTCGGTACCCAGGTTGTGGACGCGCATGGGGTCGAGCAGCTGCTCGCGAACGACCATGCGGGGGTTGAGCGCCGTGGCCGGGTTCTGGAACACGACCGAGATGACGCGACCCATGTGGCGACGGTCCTCGGCGGTACGTTTGGTAACGTCCTTGCCCTTAAAGTAGACCTTGCCGCTCGTGGGGGCCTGCAGGCCGCACATGACGTTGGCGGTGGTGGACTTACCGCAACCGGACTCGCCGACGATGCCGATCGTCTGACCGGGCATGAGCTTAATCGTTACACCCTGGACGGCGTGAACCAGGTTGGGGTGCAGAATCGAGCCGGTACGGGTCCTAAAGGTGACGTGGACGTCATCAAGGAAGATGATCGGCTCGACGCCGTTGACTGCGGTCTCGCTCATCTACATCACCTCCGCGTGAGGGGTCAAACCATTTGCCTTGAGCACCTCGTCGGGGAGCTCGGAATAGAAGTGCTCGGTACCGGGCACGCGCTTGAAGACCGGACGGGTGTCCAGGCCAATACGCGGATGGCTCGAGCGGGGCGCGAAGCGATCGCCCTTGGGGAAATCGCGCGGGCTCGGAACGGCGCCGGGCACCTGGTGCAGGCGACCCGAACCGCTCTCGATGGACAGAACGGAACCCAGAAGACCGCGGGTGTACTCGTGGATCGGGTTGGTGAGCAGCTCCTTGGTGGGTGCCTGCTCGATAACCTGGCCAGCGTACATAACCGTGATGTTATGGGCAACCTCGGCGACCAGAGCCAGGTCATGCGAAACGAAGATCATGGCAAAGCCGAGCTTGGCCTGAAGATCGTTGAGCAGCTTGATGACCTGCTTCTGGACGGTAACGTCCAGAGCGGTCGTGGGCTCGTCGCAGATGACCAGCTTGGGGTCGCGGGTAAGGGCCATAGCGATCAGGACACGCTGACGCTGGCCGCCGGAAAGCTCGTGCGGATAGCTCTCGAGCGTGCGCTTGGGATCGAGGCCGACGAGCTCCAGGAGCTCCTCGGCGCTGCGGGTTCCGCCGCGCTTGGTGAGCTGCTTCATCTGGGCAGAGATGAGCATGGAGGGATTAAGCGAGGACAGGGCGTCCTGATAGACCATAGCGATATCGGTACCGCGCAGACCGAACCACTCCTTCTTGCTCATCTTGAGCAGGTCACGGCCCTCCCAAAGAACCTCGCCGGAAAGATGCTCGTCCTCATCGGTCAGGCCCATGATGGCCAGCGTGGTGATGGACTTACCGCAACCGGACTCGCCCACCAGGCCCATGGTCTGACCAGGACGGACGTCAAAGTTGACATGGTCGACGACGTTGATATCACCGTGATGCTCAAACTGAATGCAGAAGTCACGGACCGAGAGAATCGGTTCAACAGACTCGTCGGGCACATGGCGATCGTCACGCTTGAGCTCGACATCGCGCAGGGCGCCAAGGCGAGCGGAGAGGGACTGGGCCTGCTCCTTGTAGGCGCGAACGGGGTCGGAGACCAGCAGGTCGGCCTCGCGACGCTTGGAGGAATCGGTAGGATCCAGGGCGGCGGAGGGGGCAGCGGCCATGGCGTCGGTAATGCCCTCGGAGAGGATGTTGAGCGCCAGGCAGGTGATCATGATGGCCAGGCCCGGGAACAGCGCCTGCCACCAACGGCCGGCGAGCACGCCGCCGCGGGCGTCGGCGAGGATGTTGCCCCAGGTAGCGGTGGGCTCCTGGATACCAGCGCCGATGAAGGTCAGCGAGGCCTCGAAGATGATGGCGTCGGCGACCAGGGTAACGGTGAAGACCATGATCGGGGCGATGCAGTTACGCAGAACATGCTTGATCAAAATCCACGGAGCCTTGGCGCCGGAAACGATGACCGCGCGGACATAGTCCTCGCCGTACTCGGACACGATGTTGGCGCGCACGATACGGGCAATCTGCGGAGTGTACATAAAGCCGATGGCGAAGATGATCGACGGCACGGAGTTGCCCAGGATGGAGACAAAGACGGCCGCGAGGGCGATGCCCGGGATGGACATGATGATGTCCAGGATACGCATGATCGTCTCGGAGACGGCCTTGCGCGAAACCGCTGCAAGGGCGCCCACGACCGAGCCGCAGACCAGAGCCATGGCGGTGGCGCCAAAGCCGATAATCAGCGAGTAACGACCACCGTAGAGCATACGCGACAGAATGTCGCGACCCTTATCGTCGGTACCGAAAATAAATCCGTTGCCGGGAGCCTGGCGAGCCGTAAAAATCTCGACCGGGCTATAGGGGGCAAGAAGGGGCGCCAGAATCGCAGTCAGGGCGACCAGCACCAGCACGACGGCGGCAATCTTAGAAGACAACGTCATCTTCTTCCAGCCACCGAGCTTGAGCCCCTTGGAGGCAGCCTTCTCGAGCTGCTCGGTTTGCTTCTCTCGAATCTTTACCATAATCTACACCGTCCTGATGCGCGGGTTGATGAGCAGGTAGAGCATGTCAACCACGATGTTGATGATGATGAAGGCAAGAGCAACGACGATAACGACGCCCTGAACCAGGTTCGCCTCGTTGCCCTGAACGCCCTGCAGAATCGCAGTGCCCATGCCGGGGAGGTTGAAGATAACCTCGATGACGACGGCGCCGCCCATGAGGTAACCGATCTTAAGACCGAGGGTGGTGACCGGGGTGATCAGCGCATTGCGAAGAACGTTGATGCCGACGACGACCTTCTCGGGAACGCCGGCGCCGCGAGCCATACGGACATAATCCTTGTCGAGCTCCTCGACCATGGCGGTACGCACGATACGAGTCATCTGGCCCGTCAGCGGAAATGCCAAGGCGATAGCGGGCATGATCATACGTCCCAGATAGCCAACCGGATTCGTGGTGAAGTGAGGCAGAGCACCCGATGCCGGGAGCACCTTAAGGTAGGAAGAGAACAGCAGGATCAACAGAACGGCAAGCCAGAACGACGGGGTTGCCAAGCCGGCGATGGAAAAGACGCGGATCACTTGGTCCGGCCATTTGTCGCGATACAGTGCCGCGATGACGCCGAGCAAAAACGAAACGACCGCACCGATGGCAAGACCGATAAAGGTCAGCTGCATCGTGACGGGCAGGGCCGTGGAGATGCGCTTGGCAACGGAGTTGCGAGCAGCACCATAGGTGCCCATGTCGCCATGGATCAAATCGCCCATATAGCGCACGTAGCGCACGGGCCAGGGGTCGTCCAGACCATACTTCTCATGGTACTCGGCAACCGCCTCGGGCGAGGCACCGTCACCCAACGCCGTGTAGGCGGGGTCGGTCTTGGAGAACGACATAAGGAAGAACACCAGGACGGTGACGCCCAATGCCATGATCGGCAGCGCCACAAGACGCCTTCCAATCAAACGTAGCAAGTTGTTCACGTTCTCTCCCCTTTCTTTTGTCGGTAGGACCAACTGGTATATGAGTACGGGTACTCATTACAAGACCCGAGCGACATCGTTGCCGCCCGGGTCTTTGTTTCAACTATGAGGATACGGCCCCAATGACCGACATCCTGCATACAGACTCAAGCGAGTCTTACGCCTTGACGGTCGCAACGCCCCTGAAGGACATGCTCGTCGTGCCGATGCCCTTGAAGCCATCGAGGGCCTCGCCGTTGGGCGCAGTGGACGGATCGTCCCAGGAAGCGGAGACGGTCTTGACGTGGACAACGGGGTACAGAACGGCGTTGTCGGCAATGATGTCGAAGCACTCGTTCCACTTCTTCTGCTGCTCGTCGCCCTCGGCGGCAAGAGCCTCGTCCATGAGACTGTGGAGCTTCTGCCACTCAGCGGACTCCTTCCACGGGCAACGGGTCTGCATCCAGACGTTGTCGCCGTACCACCAGTTGAGCAGCAGGTCGGGGTCGGCGCCGAAGCAGGAAGGATCGCCAGGGGCAAGGAGGATATCGTAGGCCTCGCCGCCGTCGATGGCAGCGTAGGTGGCCGGCGAGGTATCGGTCTGGATGGTCACATCGAAGCCGAGAGCGTCGAGGTCGTTCTTGACCTGGGCGGCCATGCCCTTAATCTGCTCGTTGTCGGTGGTGCGCAGGGTGATGGCACCCGGGGTGATGCCAGACTCCTCGATGAGCTTCTTAGCCTTCTTGGCGTCGGTCTTGTACACCGTGGAAGCCTCATGATAGTTGGTGAAGCTCTTGGGCAGGTAGCAGCTGGCAGCGGTGGCAAGGCCGGCGAAGGTGTTGCTGACCATCTTCTCGGTGTCGAGCGCATACATGACAGCCTGACGGACCTTGACGTTGTTCCAAGGCTCCTTGGCGACGTTGAACATGATGAAGCGGGTGCCGAAACCCTGAACGTTATCGATCTTGCAGCCGGCGCTCTCAAGCTGGTCGACGGCGTCAGCGGTAACGAGCTCCATAACGAGCGTGGAGCCCTCCTGCTGAGCGGTAACGCGAGCGGTGGGGTCGGTCAGGATGCTGTACTGGATCTTCTTATCCTCGGCAGCATACTCACCGTTGTACTCAGGATTGGGAACCAGGGTAATCTCGGTATCGGAGATAGAGTCGTACATCCAGGGGCCGGAGCCGATCGGCTGCTTGGCGCGATCCTCCTCGGTCTGAGTGGCCGGGGTAACGCGGACGATGGCCAGACGATCCTTGAGCAGGGAGAAGTTGGGGACCTTGGTCTTGACCGTCACGGTGCTGGCGTCCTTGGCCTCGATGGACTCGAAGGGCTGGAAGAACGGAGCATAGGTAGCGGAAGCGGCGCAAGCGGTGTAGGAGGCAACGACATCGTCAGCGGTGACCTCGGTGCCATCGGAGAACTTGGCGCCCTTGCGGATGGTGACCTCGAAAGTGGTGTCGTCCACGGACTTAGGATCGTCGGTGGCGAGCTCGTTGAAGGTGCTGTAGTCGTGGTAATCGATGCCGTAGAGGCCCTCGACGACGTGCCAGTTAGCACCCAGGCCCACAGCGGAGCCGGTGCTGGCGGGATCGAAGCTGGACGGCGCGTAAGCGGAACCAGCGGTGATCACGCCGCCGCCACGGTTGGCGGAATCGGTGGAACCGGAAGCGGAACCCTCGTCGCTAGAGCTGCCACCGCAGCCGGTGAGACCAAGCCCTGCGACAGCAGCGACGCTGCCGGTGAGGCCGAGGAACGAACGCCTGGACATACCCTTGTTGATGATGGCCATGTCTTCTCCTATCAATAGAGAATCTTACTCGGGAGCACCTAGACTTGCCCCCGCGCAACTTGCGGACGATATATACCTTACCTACCGACGAACCCAACTGAGGTGCCGCGCTCGGCGACCGATACATACATACGCTTGAACGGTATTTACTACCGTTCACCGAATTCGTTGACAAACGATTCGCCAGACAGTATGTATCGGCGAGGTGAGATATCAGTCTTCGTCAACCCGCAGGATAGCAGGGTTTTCGCTTGGGTTAGTCAAACGTTTTAGCGTTAATAAAACCCGAAACCAGCAGGCAATCATGGCGAAATAAATGGTTGAAAATCGCGCAATCATGTATATCAGTTGTTTGGCTCGTGTTTAGCTATCGGAATGGCCAGCCGCCGCCTCGGCGCGCTCGGCATTCCACGCAACGAGCGCCTCGTGGACCGCCTTGGCAACATCGGCAGGTATGCCGCGAACTTCCGCGATCTCTTGCTCGCTCGCCGCGCGCAAACGCTTCATCGAGCCAAAATGGCGCATAAGGGCACGTTTTCTGGTGGGTCCCACGCCTGGAACGTCATCGAGTACCGAAACTGTCATGGCTTTATCGCGCAACTCACGATGGAATGTGATTGCAAAACGGTGCGATTCATCGCGCACCTGTTTAATTAGATAGAGCGAAGCAGACCCGGTCGGCAGCACGACGGGAGTCTCGTCCCAAGGCACGAAAACCTCCTCATCGGCCTTTGCCAAGCCACAAACCGGTATATCGAGCCCAAGAGCCTCAAGCTGCTTGATCGCAGCGGTCAATTGCGGCTTACCGCCATCGACAACGAGCAAATCGGGGCGCGAGCCAAAGCGCTCGTCGGTCATGCGCTCGGGAGCATAGCGTCGTCCCAAAACCTCGGACATCGACACGAAGTCGTTTGCCTCGTCCAATTCGGCCTGAATTTTAAAACGACGGTACTGGCTCTTGTCAGCGCGCCCGTTGGTAAACACCACCATCGAGGCGACGGTAAAGGTTCCGTGCAGCGTCGAGATATCGAAGCACTCGATACGCATCGGCGGCGCCGGCAGCGCCAGCGCGCTTTCGAGCTCCAGGAGCGCTTGATTGGTGCGGTCGTCAGCGTACCCCGTTCGCATCATGTAGCGCATGAGGGCATGGCGCGCATTTTTGGATGCCATATCGAGCAAACGGTGCTTTTCGCCACGCTGCGGCCTATGGAGATGGCAGGAACGCTCGCGCTTGCCTGCAAGCCACTCCCCCAGCGCCTCCGCATCCTCAAGCTCGACAGAGAGGTTTATCTCAGCTGGAATATCAGCCGTCTCGTCGTAATAGCGCTTAAGAAAGCCCGATTGAAGTTCCTCTTCGTCGACATCCAAACCCTTATCGAGAATAAACTCGCAGGTTCGAACCGTTCGACCCTCACGCACGACAAAGACGCAAGCGGCGGAGATGGTCTCCTCGCGATAGAAACCGATGACATCGATATCGACACTGGAGGGAAAAACGACTTGCTGACGGTCGTCCAGACCCCTGATGACCTCCAAACGACGTTTGACGCGTGCCGCGCGCTCAAAGTCGAGCGCCTCGGCGGCATCCGTCATCTCGGAGGTCAGCTCATCGACGACATCCTTGCGATGGCCCGACAAAAAGCGCTCGACACGCTTGACGTTCTTGGCATAGTCCGTAGGAGAAATCGCGCCGACACACGCACCTGGGCCGCGCCCGACATGGTAGTCGAAGCAGGGACGCCCGTTTTGCGCGCAAATCATATTGACGATGTCTTCCTCGCCCTTGTGGGACTCGACGATACGACGACAACGACGCCACTCCGCACAAGAAGCCGAGCAGATCGGGATCACCTTGCGCAGCGTGTCAATGGTCTCACGCGCCGCGCGGCTATCGGTATAGGGACCAAAATAACGCGTTCCCGGCTTATGACGCTCGCGCGTGTATTTGATAGCGGGATACAGGTCGCCCTTTGTAATGGCGATAAAGGGGTAGCTCTTGTCATCCTTGAGGTCGACGTTAAAGTACGGATGGTACTGGCCGATCAGGTTGCGCTCGAGTACAAGCGCCTCATGCTCGGTTTCGACAACGATGTAGTCAAAGCTCGCAACCAATTGCATCATGAGCGGTATTTTTTGGCGCTCATCCTGCAGCGTCACGTACTGGCGCATACGGGAACGCAGGTTTTTCGCCTTGCCAACGTAGATGACATCGCCCTTGGCATCTTTCCAAAGGTAACATCCGGGCTGCGTGGGAACGCGCGAAACCTGCTCGGCGAGTGTTGGAATGTTGTCGTGACCGGCCACACGCACCTACTTGCGACGAAGCAGCGCCGAGACCTCGGGCATCTTAAGGACGACGGCAAGGCCAAAGGTAACAGCAAGCGAGACGACACCCGCAACGCAAACATAGCCAAGAGTAATCAGAATCGAGCCGCCAAGTACCCCGACAAAGTGTTCAAGCGCCCACATGACGCCGGCGCCTGCGGCAGCCCCTAGGCCGCCGAGCAAAAGGCCAAAGAAACCGCCATGCAGGATAGATTTGACCTGAAGGCCACGCAGGCGACGACGCAGCCACCACAGCGAACAGCCGACCAAGATCACGTAGTCGACAACATACGAAAGCGCGATTGCCGGCATACCGAAGCCCAGCACAACGCCAAACAGCAGAACCGAGCCAGCCTGGCCGATGGCGGAATACAGGCAATAGCGGCTATAGGGCTTCATGTCGAGCAAGGCAGAGAAGCTCTTCTGCATCAACACGACCACGCCGTAGAGCGGCAGCGAGAGCGCCAGGTAGACAAGGTACTCGGACACCAGCGCCACGCCGGATTCATCGAACTTGCCGGCACAGTAAATCATGTTGAGCGGACGTGCGAAGACAATCAGGTACAGTGCGAACGGAATCAGGAAGAACAGCATCTGGGCGACGCCACGCGAAATGCCCGTGCGAACGCTGTCGTAATCCTTCTCCTGTGCGTCATGAGAGAGCTCGGTATAGAGCGCCGTCGAAAGCGAGGCGGCAATCAGCGCGTAGGGCAGCGTGTACCACAGGCGCGCATAGGCGATGACGGAAGGACCCGTCTCGGGCTGGACCACCAGCGCGGCAGCGTTGGTGATAGAAGTCGAGACAAACATGCACACCGTGGCGAGCAGCGTCGGGATACCGAGCGCAATCGTCTGGCGCAGCGCGGGGTCCTTAAAGTCGATATGGATATGGGGATGCACGCCGTGCTTGCCAAGCGCGGGAATCTGACATGCCATCTGAACAAAGACACCGAGGGTCGTACCGGCCGCAATCAAGATGATGCCGGCACGTTCGCCAAACTGTGCGGACACGGGCGCAAAACCCATAAAGCTCGCAATGACGATCACATTGTTGAGGACCGGGGCAAACGTCGACCAGAAGTAGTCGCGGTGTGCGTTGAGAACGCCCGAGAACACCGAGCCCAAACCATAAAAGAGAATCTGGATGGCAAAGAAACGGAACATGAACGCAGCGGTATCCATGCTGCCGCCGTCACCCGAAAGGAACGATTGCGTCCAGATAAAGCCCGGGGCGAACACGGTCCCCAGCAACGAAATGCCACCCAGCACCAAAAGCAGAATGCCAAGCAGGTTGCCCACGTACTCGTTCGAGGCCTCGCGACCCTGCTCACGCCTCACGCCCATGTACACGGGCAAAAACGCCGTCACGAGCATGCCACCCATCACGAGTTCGTAGAGCATATTGGGCAGGTTGTTGGCGACCTGATAGGAGGACGAGAGTAGCGACATGCCGATAGCGGCCGCCATTGCCCACGTGCGGATAAAACCGGTGACGCGAGACACGATAGTCAGAATGGTCATAAGCCCGGCGGAACGACCAACCGTGGAGTAGTCCGACGAGCCCATGTCGTCAGTGTCATCTCGCGACGAAGAAACTTCGGATGAGGGTGTCTGAGGCGCAGATTCTTTTGCAAAATGAGCTCCGCACTTCAATTCTTCCTGCGGCATCGCTCAGTCCTCTCTCGTAATCGCGGCAACCGTCGCCCCGCAAAATGCAATTAAATCATCGGGTGCAAGCTCGAGCTGATAACCACGCTTGCCTCCCGAAATAAAAATGGTATCCCAAAGGACGCATGTCTCGTCAATGAGCGTCCGGTAGCGTTTTTTCATACCGACCGGGCTGCAGCCGCCGCGAACGTAGCCAGTCGCCGCAAGCAAATCCTTCACATGCATCATGGCCAAGGACTTCTCCCCCGCGGCACGCGCGGCGGACTTTAGATCGAGCTCGTCGGCAACAGGGATGCAGCACACGACATAGTCGTTGGACGGCGTCACGCAGACCAAAGTCTTAAATCCTTGACCGGGCTCCTCGCCAAGCTGCTCCGAAATCGCGACCCCCAGGCCCACCGACTCATCGCCATCGTCTTCGTACGTATGTAGAACATAGGAAATGCCGGCACTTTCCAGCTCGCGCATCGCATTGGTTTTTGGCGTCTTTACAGCCTTTGCCATGACATATCCTTTCTCTCGCATTCGGACGCAAGGATTAAGTATATGTCCAATTCGGCTGCATACGTCACTTCGGCACAGCAAGCGCCATCGAATCACAAGGAGTCGATGGCGCCCATAAACTGAATCGCCTATTTATTGAGCATCAAGTTGAGCCTGACGCTCCCGGTCACGCCTGAGCAACGGCGCCAAAAACTTGCCCGTATAACTCTGCGGACAGTCCGCAACCTGCTCCGGTGTGCCCGAAACCACGACGGTTCCGCCGCCGTTACCGCCCTCGGGACCCATATCGATCAGGCGGTCGGCAACCTTGATGACATCAAGGTTGTGCTCAATCACCAGCACCGTGTTGCCCGCATCGACCAAGCGCTGCAGCACATCGAGCAGCTGGCGGACGTCCTCAAAATGAAGACCGGTCGTCGGCTCGTCCAAAATATAGAACGTCTTGCCCGTCTGGCGTCGATGAAGCTCCTTGGCGAGCTTCACACGCTGCGCCTCGCCGCCCGAGAGCGTCGTGGCGGGCTGGCCCAGGCTCACGTAGCCTAAGCCTACATCGTACAGCGTCTGGAGCTTGCGCTTAATCTGCGGGATATTCCCAAAGAAGGCCAGCGCCTCGGTGACGCTCATGTCGAGCACGTCCGAGATGGTCTTGCCACGGTAGGTGACCTCGAGTGTCTCGCGGTTGTAGCGTTTACCGCCGCAAACTTCGCAGGGAACGTAGATATCGGGAAGGAAGTGCATCTCGATCTTGATCTGCCCGTCGCCCTTGCACGCCTCGCAGCGCCCGCCACTCACATTAAAGGAGAAACGACCCGGCGAGTAGCCGCGCGCCTTCGACTCCGGCGTACTCGCAAACAGCGCGCGAAGATCATCCCACAGGCCGATATAGGTAGCAGGGTTGGAACGCGGCGTGCGGCCAATCGGCGACTGGTCGATATCGATAACCTTATCGATACACTCGATGCCCTCGATTTTTTTATACGGACCCACAGGGCGCGTCGAACGGTGAATAGCATTCGTAAGGGCAGGCGCAATGGTGTCGGTAACCAGGGAGCTCTTGCCCGATCCCGACACGCCGGTAACAACCGTAAGCGTACCAAACTCGATCTTGGCGGTAACGTTTTTGAGGTTGTTGGCTCGAGCGCCCGTAATTTTAAGGCAGCCGCGACCGGGCTTGCGCCGTTCATCAGGCACCCGAATCATTCGTTTGCCGGTCAGATAAGCGCCCGTCATCGACTCAGGACACGCCATGATATCAGCAGGCGTTCCCGCCGCGACTACGTGTCCGCCGTTGACACCGGCGCCGGGCCCCATGTCGATCACGTAGTCGGCGGCACGGATTGTATCCTCGTCGTGTTCGACAACGATAACGGTATTGCCGATATCGCGCAGGCGCTCGAGCGTCTTGATCAGGCGCTCGTTGTCACGCTGATGAAGACCGATCGAGGGCTCGTCCAGAATATAGAGCACGCCCATGAGACCCGCGCCGATCTGCGTTGCCAAGCGAATACGCTGTGCCTCGCCACCGGAAAGCGTCGCCGAGGCGCGATCGAGTGTCAGATAGTCGAGTCCAACATCGACCAGAAAACGCAGGCGCTCCAGAATTTCCTTGACGATACGGCCGCCGATAAACTGTTGGCGCTCGGTGAGTTCCAGGCCCTCAAAAAACTCGAGCGATTCACGGCACGACAGGCAACAAACTTCGTAAATGGACTTGCCGCCCACGGTGACGGCGAGCATCTCAGGGCGCAAACGAGCGCCGTGGCAGGTCGAGCACGGCTCCTCGCGAATGTACTTCTCCAGGCGCGCCTTGGTGTTCTCGTTCGTCGTCTCGGTATAGCGTTCGTACAGGATGTTGCGAACGCCCGAAAACTTGGTATCCCACTGGCTGCGACGTCCGTCGAGCTTTTGGTAGTCGACCGAGATCTTCGTATCGCCCAGGCCATCCAAGAATGCACGACGCACGCGAGGGGGCAAGTCCTCCCACGGCGTATCGGCGCTCACCTTAAAGTGTTTGCAGACCGCAGCAAAAATCTGCGGATAGTAGTTCGAATTGCCAAACAGGCTACCAAAGACTCCGTCGGCAATGGACTTCGAGGGGTCCTCGATCAGCGCCTCGGCATCAACGGTTTTCTTAAAGCCCAGGCCGTCGCACTCAGGACATGCGCCATAGGGAGCGTTAAACGAAAAATCACGCGGCTGAAGATCGTCAATGGAGTGTCCATGCTCCGGGCACGCCAAGGCCAACGAATACTCCAGAAGCTCGCCCTCGGTCCCCTCGGGAGCATCACGATCGGGCAGCATGTACACGTTTACATTGCCGTGAGCCAGCGCGGTCGCCTGCTCAACAGACTCGGCGATACGGCCAAGAGAGTTCTCACGGATCACGATGCGATCGACCACGACCTCGATATCGTGCTTGAACTTCTTGTCCAGATCGATCGGATCGTCGAGCGAGCGCACTTCACCGTCGACACGCACGCGGCTAAAGCCCTCGGCGCGAAGGTCCTCAAACAGTTTGGTGTACTCGCCTTTTCGCCCGCGCACCACCGGTGCCAGCACAAACGCGCGGCGGCCCTCCCCCGCCGCCAAGACCTTGTCGGCAACCTGGTCGGTCGTCTGGCGCTCAATGACGCGACCGCATTCGGGACAGTGCGGGGTGCCCACACGGGCGAACAGCAGGCGCAGATAGTCATAAATCTCGGTTACGGTGCCAACCGTCGAGCGAGGGTTTTTAGACGTCGTCTTTTGGTCGATCGACACCGCCGGCGAAAGGCCGTCGATTGAATCCAAGTCGGGTTTGTCCATCTGGCCCAAGAACTGGCGCGCATAGCTCGAAAGGCTCTCGACGTATCTGCGCTGGCCCTCGGCATAGATGGTGTCAAATGCCAGCGAACTCTTGCCCGAGCCAGAAAGACCGGTAATGACCACGAGTTGGTCACGCGGAATGGAAACATCGATATCACGGAGGTTGTGCTCACGAGCGCCGCGAATAACGATAGAAGAATCAGACATGGAAGCTCCTTGCCTCCTATTGCATCGAATCATACTGTCGATGAGTTTAGCGCACTCGACGCGCACAGATGTTCGTAATACAAGATTCGCAGACCTTTAGCTTTGCGTATCGGGTGCTTTGTTTCTCGAAATGCCGTGGAAAGGTTACTGTAATCTAATACTGAACTTAATTAATTTAATTTGCTGTAACAGAGGAACGTCCATGACCGAAGATATCCCCCTTGAAATCACTTCGAGCGACATGGCCAATCTGCCCATATTCATCGCCGTCCTTATCGTGGCCACCGTCGTCGTGCGCGTGTATTTTTCAATCAAACACAATGAAAAGCCGCCCATTGCCCGCGTCTTTTGGTGCGCGACGCTCCTCATCCCGCTCGGCGTGGTAGCTGCATGGATTACGAATCAATTGCTCGTAAATGAGGACTGTTCCCTATGGGTCCTTTCTTATTCGGCGCTCGGTGCTGCCGCCGTCATACTTCTTGTCGAGCCCTTGGTTTCGGGACTTATCGACCAAACCGATCTTGAGACGGGAACGGTTGCCTGTATTTGCCGTGACATCCTTGTCATCGCTGCTGTTTCAGCGCTCTCGTTCGTTTCACTCGAAATTGCCTGCAACGAAACGTTCTATCACATTCCCGCCAACTCATTCGGGTTTTCCGTCGGGCTGCTCGCGACGGTTCTGCTCTCCCTTTATTTGCTGGGACAGCGTCATGGAGGCGTCATGGCCCTCGTGCCCGTCGCCTGTTGCATCCTTGGCATTGCCGAGCACTTCGTCATAACGTTTAAAGGCGAGGCCATCCTGCCAAGCGATATCTTGGCCCTTGGCACCGCAATGGAAGTGAGCGAGGGATACGAGTTTACCTTTACCGCCGGAATCGTAACCTCTCTAGCCCTGCTGGAGATTTCCCTAGGGCTTCTTTCGCTTATCCGACCGAGAAAGCTCCGTACGCCCACCCATGTCTTCCCCGCAATCGCCGCTAACCTCTGCGCTTTTCTGCTAGTGACCGTTATGGGGCTCTCGGGCTTTTCCAGCATCGACTTGGAGCAGGCGCTGAATTTTGGATTTGACCGTTGGCAGCCCATCACCACGTATGCGTCTCAGGGTTTTATCACTTCGTTCACCGAAATGGTCAACGAGTTGCCCATTGAGAAGCCCGAAGACTATACGCCCGATGAGGCGCAGAGCATCGAGCAGAAGCTCGCCGCCACCTACGACAGCACGTATGGCTCGAGCGAGCAGCGCGCGGCGGCCGTTGCCCAGTTCAATGAAATCAAGCCGACGATTGTTGCCGTCATGAATGAGAGTTTTAGCGACCTTTCGTGCTTTGAGCAGCTCCAGGCGGCCGGGTACACCGGCCCCGCATTCTACAACTCGCTTCCCGACACACTTGTTCGCGGCACCATGCTCGCTTCGGTCGCCGGTGGCGGAACGGCGAACTCCGAATTCGAATTTTTGACCGGAGCGACAACGGCCTTTGTCGGATTAGGCAAAATCCCCTATCAGCTATATCAGATGAATGGCGTCAACAGCCTGGCAAAGGACCTTAAGGAGCTTGGGTATACCGCTACCGCTATGCACCCGCAAAACCCCGTCAACTACCATCGAGATAAAATCTATCAGCAGCTGGGCTTTGGAGACTTTCTTTCAATCGGCGATTTCGAAGGTGCGCCCTGTTACCATGCCGGCGTATGCGACTACGCCACCTACGACAAGATACTCGACCTGCTTAGAACCGACGAAGCCCCGCAGTTCATCTTTGACGTCACGATGCAAAATCACGGCGGCTACGACTATGGCACCGTTCCCGCCGAGGAGCTGACAAACTATTGGGTCGAGGGAGCCAGCGAGGGCGCCAATAGCGCGCTCAACACCTATCTCACCTGCATCAACGCATCCGACCGGGACCTCGAGTACTTTATCAACGAGCTCCGCAATATCGGCAGACCGGTTGTCCTTGTCTTTTTTGGCGACCATCAGCCGAGCGCCGCAACGACTCTCAACGACGAGCTGTACCCTCAGGAAGATACGGCAAGCCACGCTTTCCGTATCTATCAGTCGACATATTTTGTCTGGGCTAACTATGAAATCGCCGGCAATACCGAGCTCAACGTCTACGACACCGTCGGGGCAAACGAGGTTGCAGCCATTACCCTTAATAAGATCGGCGCCCCGCTCACCGACTATCAAAAGGCCCTGCTTGCAACAAGGTCAGATGTGCCCACCATCAATGTCGCCGGCTACCTTGGTGCCGACGGGCTGCGCTACGACTTGGAATCTGAAGACAGCCCATACGCCTCGACGATCGACAAGCTGCAGCGCATGCAATACCTCGAGTTCGCCAGCAAAGTTCAGTAAGCCCGCCCATTCGCTTGGACCCATCGTATTGCAAGCACGCTCGGCCCAAATGCATCGTAAATGACTCCCGCTCGCAAACGAGGGTACAATGACGCTCGTGTCACATCACGGGGCCCCGGCCCCAACATATACAAAGGAGTCATACATGGGTTGCGAGCACGCACAGGCCGCCGGCGGACAAACGTCGCCGTCGCAATTTGAGGAGAATACGCTGTCCGAGGTCAAACGCGTCATCGCCGTGCTTTCCGGCAAGGGCGGTGTCGGCAAGTCGTTTGTCACCGGTGCCATCGCCACCGAGCTTGCCCGTCACGGCCACAAGGTCGGCGTCCTCGATGCCGACATCACCGGTCCCTCTATCCCCAAGATGTTCGGTATGAGCGGACGCCACGTCCATGCCCTTGGCAACCTCATGCTGCCTGAAATCTCCGAGCACGGCGTCAAGGTCATGAGCTCCAACCTTCTGCTCCAAAACGAGACCGACCCCGTCCTTTGGCGCGGTCCGGTCATCGCAGGCGCCATTAGGCAGTTCTGGAGCGAGACCTCATGGGGCCCCATCGACTACCTGCTGGTCGACATGCCTCCGGGAACAGGCGACGTCGCTCTCACCGTCTTCCAGTCACTGCCCGTCGACGGCATCGTCATCGTCACGAGCCCGCAGGATCTGGTCTCGATGATCGTCGCCAAGGCGGTCAACATGGCCGAGAAGATGAACGTCCCCATTCTGGGCATCGTCGAAAACATGAGCTATATTGAGTGCCCCGACTGCGGCAAGAAGATCGAGGTCTTTGGCAAGAGCAAGCTCCCCGAGGTCGCAGAACGCTATAACCTCGACATCTTGGGCACGCTTCCCATCAATCCGTCACTCGCCGAGGCCTGCGATAAGGGCGAGGTCGAGACCGCGCTGCCCGATGGCATGTTGCCCAAGGCAGTCTCTGCCGTCGAGGCTATTACCCCGCACGAGACCGACGAGGCCTAAGTGAACACGAGCGCCTTCTATGACGTCCTGGTAATCGGCGGCGGGGCTTCAGGCCTCGCCGCCGCCATTACGGCCGCACGTGCTGGCAAAAGCGTCTGCATCGTTGAGCGCGATGTCGCCTGCGGCCTTAAGCTCCTTGCGACCGGTAACGGCCGCTGCAACCTCTCCAACGAATCGATTGATCCTCAGCGGTATAACCACCCCGCATTCGTCGAATCTGTCATGGGCCCCCAACCCGAACAAGAGCTTATGGGTTTCTTCTCCTCGCTGGGCATCATGACAACCTCCGAGGAAGGCCGGCTGTACCCGCGCTCCCTTCGCGCCGAATCGGTGCGCGACGCGCTTCTCAACGTTTGCGACCGCCTAGGTATCACCTTAATCTGCGGAGCCAATATTGCCACGGCGCGCAAAGATCCCGAAGGCTGGGCACTCCAAATAAACCGTCCAGCGCGGGCGCTAAAGGCAAAAAAGCACGACGACCGAAAATCGGAGCTCCGCTCGCTTCGGAAGGCACTCGCCGATGTCCCTCGCAAGAACGAAGCCCTGCAGGCACATGCCGTAATTATCGCCACGGGCGGCAACCCCACCGGTATCGCCGATACGTTTGGCCTCCCCCTCACCTCGCTGCGCCCCATCCTCTGCCCCGTATCGGCAACGGTCGTTGGCGATCGGGCGGCACTCAAGACGTTGGATGGTCTGCGCGTCCGCGCCCGCTTGACGCTCACCCGTAACCATAGTGAGCTCTGGCACGAAGACGGTGAAGTACTGTTTCGAGCCTTCGGCATCTCGGGCGTCGCTGTCTTCAACCTCTCCCGTCGTATCCAGCGCGGTGATACGATCCTGCTCGACGTTTTCCCCGACCTCTCCAAAGACGAGCTGCTCGATATGCTCAACCGGCGCGTTGAGCTGCTCGGCGGCTTTTCGCCCCGCGGTCCCCGTTGGCTCGACGGCATGCTCGCCCCGCAACTCTCCCGCGTCGTCTGCACGGCGTTCGAGCAGTGCCATCCAGGCTCCAACGATGTCATCCACCTGGTCTCGATCCTCAAGCACTTTAAGTTGCTCGTTGAGGGAACAGCCGAGGAGCGCTCGGCACAGGTCACGCGTGGTGGCGTATCTGTCGAGAGTATCTCAACACCCAGTCTACGCGCGCGCAGCGTTGTCGACGCCCCGCTTTACGTCTGCGGCGAAGCGCTCGACATCGACGCCGATTGCGGAGGCTTTAACCTTGCGTGGGCATGGCTCTCGGGCATTCGCGCTGCAAGCAGCCTGTAGCCGCGCAGTCTATAATCAAAAACGCATTCGGGCCGTCTGGGATACCGGACGGCCTCTTTCTTGCCTCTAAGGAGACCTCGATGATCGAAATCACCCAAGTCAACGCTTCGCTCGATGAAGCCGGCGATGAAAATGCCTGCCTCATTGTTGGCAAGCGAGTCGCCAAGCGCGTCCTACGTTGCAAGGACTCCGAGATCAAGTCCATCGAGCTCCACCGCAAGTCAATCGACGCTCGCAAAAAACGAGACGTCCATTTTATCCTGAGCTTTCGTGTCGAGCTGACCAGTCCCCACCTCGAGCGAGAAGCGGTCGACAGCGTTTCCGAACGTGACCGCTCGCGCGTACGCGCGATAGAAGACGATGGGTCTTCATTCCCCTCCCCCGTCTCCGACGCATCCAAAGAGCGCCCCGTCGTTGTCGGCGCCGGATGCGCTGGCCTTTTCGCTGCGCTCACCCTTGCCGAAGCGGGTCTTAAGCCCTTGCTCATCGAGCGCGGCGACCCAGCATTTCGCCGCTCGCATGCGATCGATCTCTTTCTAAAGGAGCGCATCCTCGACCCCGAGAGCAATATCCAGTTTGGCCTGGGCGGCGCGGGGACCTTCTCGGACGGCAAGCTCAATACGGGAACCAAAAATCCCGCCCATCGCCTTATCCTCGAAACCTTCGTCGAGGCGGGCGCGCCCCGCGATATTCTGTGGGATGCCAAGCCGCACATTGGCTCCGACATCCTTC
>CBCTTO010000009.1:0-50960 GCA_965149855.1 uncultured Collinsella sp. | reverse complement strand
AGATGAAAGATGTGGCCGAGCTGGCCGGCGTTTCGAGCGCCGCGGTCTCGCGCTATCTCAACGGTGGATATATCTCGGCGGACAAGGCCGAGCGCATTAAGCAGGCGATTGAGCTGACCGGATACGTGCGATCCAGCCAGGCTCGCGCGCTGCGCACCGGCTCCACCAAGCTCATCGGCGTTATCGTGCCTAAGATCAACTCGGAATCTGTGAGCCGCATTACCGCCGGTATTGGCCAGGTGCTCGGTCGTCGTGGCTACCAGATGCTGCTTGCCAATACCGATAACGCGGCCGATCGCGAGCTCGAATACCTTGATTTATTCCAAAATCACCCGGTCGATGGCATTGTGCTGGTGGCAACCATGATCACCGACGAGCACCGTCGCGCGATTGAGTCGTGCCGCGTGCCCATTGTGTTGATCGGCCAACATGTCGAGGGCGCGGCATGTGTCTATCACGACGATTACGAGGCTGCCTTTGAGCTCGGCCGTGCGCTTGCGGGTCGGGTGGATGGCAAGATCGCCTACATCGGAGTTACCGAAGAGGACCGCGCGGCTGGTTTCGACCGTCGTCGCGGCTTTGAGGCGGGGCTTCTTGCTGCGGGCGTGGTGCTTGATTCGAGCCTGATTCGCCAGGGATCCTTTACGCTTGACTCGGGCTATCGCGCTGCGCGCGAGCTGCTTGCCGATGCCCCCGATGTTTCGTTTATTGCGTGCGCGACCGACACTATGGCGGCCGGCGCCCTGCGCGCTCTTGACGAGGTGCGCGGCATGGGCGAGGGCGTGCGTCGCGTGAGCGGTTTTGGCGACAACGCATTTTTGCGCGCGCTGACGGGCGGTATTCCCACCGTGCATTACGGCTACCTGACCAGCGGCGTCGAGGCGACCAATATGTTGCTCAACACGCTCGATGGTGTGGAGGGGGAGAGCGGTCTAAAGACGCTCAAGCTCGGCCATCAGCTTATGAATGTCTAGGTTTTGGGCATGCCTGCCTTCCTCTGAGCCGACTGTTTTTGCCTTAAAACTACCATTCGCCGGCTAATTCCTACCGTTCATCCTGGTGTGAAAACGATTACAGATATATGAAACTGAAAACGTTTACAGTGTAAGTGTCAAAGATGGCCGGGTGCAGATGCGCCCGTTGGAGGAAAGGGAAGTCATGGACTACCGCAAATCAGCCCAAGAGGTGCTCGACAACATCGGTGGCGCCGGCAACGTTGTTTCGGCTGCACACTGCGCCACGCGTCTGCGCCTGGTGATTGCCGATAACGCCAAGGTCGACAAGGAAGCCCTCGAGAATATCGACGGCGCCAAGGGCGTCTTTGAGGCCCAGGGCCAGCTGCAGATTATTTATGGCACCGGCACCGTCAACAAGGTCTACGAGGAGTTCATCGCGCTCAGTGGCGTCGAAGCTGCTACCAAGGCCGAGGTCAAGGAGGCCGCGGCGCAGCGGCAGAACATCTTTATGCGTGCCATTAAGGTGCTCGGCGACGTCTTTGTCCCCATCATCCCCGCCATCGTGGCTTCGGGCCTGCTGCTGGGCATTATGAGCGCCCTCAACTTTATGGCCTCCAACGGCTTTATCGCGCTCGACACCAATAACTTTATCTACAAGATCGCCGACCTGGTCTCGGGAACGTCCTTTGGCATTCTGCAGATCCTGATCGGTTACTCCGCCGCTAAGGCCTTTGGCGCCAACCCGTATCTGGGCGCCGTCGTCGGCGGTGCGTTTATCAACTCCTCGCTGCAGAGCGCCTATACGGTTGCCTCCGAGGGCGTGCAGACCATGGTCACTGTCATTCCCGGCGTGTACAGCTTTGAGTGGGTCGGTTATCAGGGCCATGTGATCCCGATCGTCATCGCCTGCGCCATTCTGGCCTTCCTCGAGAAGCGCCTCCACAAGGTTGTCCCCGAGATGTTTGACCTCTTTGTGACCCCGCTCGTCTCGGTGTTCGTGACCGTGCTCGTGACGCTCGTTGCCGTCGGCCCCATCTTCGTGTGGGCCGAGAATGCCATCCTCGGTCTGATCCAGGCCCTGCTGACCCTGCCCTTCGGCATCGGTTCCTTTATCGTCGGCCTGTTCTATGCTCCCACGGTCGTTACCGGTATCCACCAGATGTACACCGCCATCGACCTGGGCCAGCTCGCCCAGTATGGCGTGACCTACTGGCTGCCCATCGCCAGCGCTGCCAATATCGCCCAAGGTGGCGCCGCGCTTGCCGTTGCCTTTAAGACCCGCGATGCCAAGATTAAGGGCCTGGCGCTTCCTTCGGCTCTGTCCGCCTTCATGGGCATTACCGAGCCTGCCATCTTCGGCGTGAACCTTCGCTTCTTTAAGCCCTTCATCGCCGGCTGCATCGGTGGCGGTTGCGGTGCCTTGGTCTGCGCGCTCACCTCGCTTGCCGCCTCCGGCACAGGCGTTACCGGCATCTTCGGTATCCTGCTGTGCCTGGCCCAGCCCGTGCAGTACGCAATCATGTTCGCGGTTGCCGCGGTCGTGTCCTTTGCCATCTCGTTTGTCCTGTACAAGGACGAGCCTAAGGCTTCCGAGCAGGCCTAAGAGCTTTTGATTGAGGGGTGCCCGCGGGTTGTATGCTCGCGGGCGTTTCCCGTATCTGTTGCCGATCTCTGGCGCCTTGTTACTTTCGATCCGTTAGGACTTTGATATGTCTAATGCACTTGGTCGCGACCTTGCAAAGCTGGTTGCCGCTGTTGACGCTGCCGCCTCTGAGTGCGGTCATGGCGCGTATGGCCAGCACTTCCATATTATGCCGCCGGCGGGTTGGCTCAACGACCCCAACGGTCTTTGCCAAGCGGACGGCGTGTTCCACGCTTATTTTCAATATGCGCCGTTTGATGTCGAGGGTGGCGTTAAGGTCTGGGGTCATGCGACGAGTCGCGATCTTATGACGTGGGACTACGTTGGTGCCCCGCTGCTGCCCGACGAGCCGTTCGATTGCCATGGCGTGTATTCGGGCTCCGCGCTTGCCGAGGACGGCCGCATTCGCGTACTGTACACAGGCAACGTTAAACTCTCCGATGCAGACGGCACGTACGACTACGTCAATACCGGCCGCCGCGCCGATACCGTCTATGTCGAGAGCGTTGATGGCTTTGCCGGTCGTGAGTTCAGCCAAAAGCGCGTGGTGCTGGCGTCCGAGGATTATCCCGAGGATTTGACCTGCCATGTGCGCGATCCCAAGGTGTGGCGTGACGCGGACGGGCGTTATCACATGGTGCTGGGCGCGCGTCGTCGCGTGGATGGGCCGCACGTCGATAGTCGATTTTGCGCCATGCACGGCGAGGGTGCCGGGCGCGATGTGGGCGAGATCCTGGTGTATGGCTCGCCCGACATGCTGAGCTGGGAGCTCGAGAACCGTGTGTCTACGCCCGAGCGCTTTGGCTTTATGTGGGAGTGCCCCGGCTACATCGAGCTCGATTCGAATGGCGATACGGCGGCGTTTCTGTCGTTCTCGCCTCAGGGTCTTGAGGGCGGCCGTTGGGACCGCGGCAACGTATACGCTGCTGGCTACATGCCTGTAACGGGCGACATTACCGGTGGTGACGATGCCTATGAGCTGGGTGAGTTCCGCCTGTGGGACGCCGGTTTTGACTTTTATGCTCCGCAGGAGTTTACGTCCGAGGACGGTCGCCATATTCTAATCGGCTGGATGGGCATGCCCGATGAGCCGACCTATGGCAACGCACCCACCGTGGTGTCCGGCTGGCAGCACTGCATGACGGTACCGCGTGAGCTTACAGCCGGTGCCGGCGGCGTGGTGCTGCAGCAGCCGGTGCGCGAGATCGAGCACCATTATGCCTCGGTGCGTGTGGGGGAGGGCTCGTTGGAGGTTGCCGGCGATACCTGCTTTGATGTTGTTGTCGACGGTGTCGACGGCGCGTTCACCGCGACCGTTGATGGCGAGCTGAAGCTGGCGTTTATGCCCGCCGAGGGCGAACTGCCCTCGCGCTTTGAGATGCGATTTACCGATGAGAGTCGCGCTTCTGCCGGCTGCGGGCGTACCGTGCGCTGGGAGCCCGTCGACGGGGTGCGCAACGTGCGCATTGTCGGCGATGTCTCGTCGGTCGAGGTGTTTGTGAACGATGGCGCGCTCGTGTTTTCGACGCGCATCTATCCCGAGGCCTATGGCGTGACCGTTGACGCCCCGGGTGCGAGCGTGACCTATCACACGCTCAACATCTAGGCGATTCGTCGCATATCGGCGCTATACTGCAGCCGTTGCCCACGATGCGGGGAACACCCGCATCGTGGGTTTTTGTTTGTGAAGGGACGGTGCCTTGTGGATGTACAGCAGCTAGAAGAGGCCTGGGCTTTGAGGGCCGGCTCGCGTGAGGCGCGTCTTGTTGCGGCCCCGCATGTGCCGGCAGCGCTGTCGCTGCTGGGAATCGTGCGTCCCGGTGACCGCCTGGTGGCCTTTGCGGATGACTTTACCGAAGCGTTTGCGAGCGGCTTTGATGCCTGCGATGTGGCTATGGTGGATGAGCCGTCGGCCGCAGCGTTTGCCGCCGCGTCCGAGGGCTTTGCCGGCTCGTTTGATGCCGAGGGGCTGCACCTGTGGTGGTTTGTGAACTCAATCGGTGGCCTTGGCCTGCGTGTGCCCGATCTGCGTGCGCTGGGTCGGGCAGCGCGTGAGGCCCATGCGCTGCTGGTTGTGGACAACACCGTGGCTGACGTCTTTGGCTGCGATCCGCTGCGGCTGGGTGCTGTGCTGTCCCTTGAGGCACTCGACCGCGCGTGTGCCGGTAAGGCGCCGCGCAAACTCGTTGCCGCTTCGGTCGCGCGCTCGCAGCTCAAGCGCCATCGTGTGGATGCTGCTGCCGAGTGCGCGCATGCGTTGATCGAGGGGTGCGGATTGGGCGCGCTCGACTTGTCCTCCGATGAGGCTGAGGTTCTAGAGCACGGGCTCGACACGCTCGACACCCGCATGCAGGCACACTTCGACCGCGCGCGTGCACTGGCCGAGTATTTGGCCGCGAACGAGATGGTGCGCGATGTGCACTATCCCGGGCTGACCTCGCATCCCGACCATGCCATCGCGACCGGCATCCTGGAACACGGTTTTGGCCCGGCAGTAGAGTTTAACCTGATGGACTGCACCGCGGGCGAATTCTTCAGCATGCTACCGGACGAATTCCGCACATCACCCGCAGGCGGCCCAACAACGCGCCTTTCGGCTCCGCGTGGCAAGCAGGGGAGCACCATCCGCCTCTTCGCCGGCATCGACGACCCCCTGGTCGTAGCGTCCACCCTAGACAACGCCCTTCGCAACTAGCTAAATCATCCTCGACTCCATAAGTTGCGGTGAAATAGGGATTGATTTACGGCTTTAACCGCATAAACAGTCCCTATTTCACCGCAACTTATGAGAAGGGGTTGTGCAGCTAAAAAAGCCCCGTCCCAAATTAGCTACTCTTTGATGCTGGCGATGAGGGCGTTGGCCTTTGCGGCAATTACTTGGTTGATGTCGGTCTGCAGCTCCTCGTAGACCGCTATGGCTCGTTCGCCGGCGGGGGTGAGGGTGGATCCGCGGGCGCCGTCGCGCTCGATGAGCTTGCAGCCCAGCTGGCCTTCGGCCTCGTTTACAATGCGCCAGGCCTTGGAATACGCCATGCCCATGCTCTTGGCGGCGCGGTTGAGCGAGTGCTCGCGGGCGATACCCTGCAGCAGCAAGACACAGCCGTGTCCAAACACGCCCGGCAGATCTTTGTCGAACGCTTGAATGACCAACTTTGCCGTCGTCTTGTACTCCATGTGCTCCACGTCTTCCCGCTAAAGTGTTTGCTGGGCAAACGCAAAGCCTGCGTCAAACCCTCGTGTGCTCTTCTTAAATCATGCATTGTAGCAGTCAAAGTGCGTTAAGATACTTCCCCAGTATTGGGCGCCCAAGGTTGGGCTGGGTCCTACGAGGCCTGCAGCCGACCGGTCGCATGGAAAAAGGAGAAACATGGCTACGTTCTTTCCCGGTGAGTCCCACACGTTTTCGGAGTATCTGCTGGTCCCTGGTTACTCGTCCTCGCAGTGCATCCCCAACAACGTCTCTCTTAAGACGCCGCTAACCCGCTTTAAGCGCGGTGAGAAGCCGGCAATCACCTTGAACATCCCCATGGTTTCCGCCATCATGCAGTCCGTCTCGGGCGTCGACATGGGTGTCGCGCTCGCTACCGAGGGCGGCCTGTCCTTCATTTACGGTTCCCAGAGCGCCGAGTCCGAGGCCGCCATGGTCAAGGCCGTCAAGGATCACAAGGCTGGTTTCGTTCAGTCCGATTCCACGCTGACCCCTGACATGACCATGGAGCAGGTCATCGAGCTCAAGGAGAAGACCGGCCACTCCACCATGCCGGTCACCGACGACGGCACTCCCAAGGGTAAGCTCCTGGGCATCGTCACCAGCCGTGACTATCGCCCCAGCCGCGATGACCACCAGACGAAGGTCTCCGAGTTCATGACCCCGCGTGAGCAGCTCATCGTGGGCGACAAGAACATCAGCCTTAAGGTTGCCAACGACGTCATCTGGGACAATAAGCTCAACGCCCTGCCCATCGTCGACGACTACGATCACCTCATGGGCATCGTCTTTCGCAAGGACTACGACAGCCACAAGACCAACCCCAACGAGCTGCTCGACGGCGACAAGCGCTACATGGTCGGCGCCGGTATCAACACCCGCGACTATGCCGAGCGCGTGCCGCTGCTCATCGAGGCTGGTGCCGATGTCCTGTGCATCGACTCTTCCGAGGGCTTCAGCGAGTGGCAGAAGCGCACCATCGAGTGGATCCGCGCCAACTACGGCGAGGACGTTAAGGTCGGTGCCGGTAACGTCGTCGACGCCGAGGGCTTCCGCTTCCTGGCCGACTGCGGTGCCGACTTCATCAAGGTCGGTATCGGCGGCGGTTCCATCTGCATTACCCGCGAGACCAAGGGTATCGGTCGTGGCCAGGCCACCGCGCTGATCGACGTCTGCCGCGCTCGCGACGAGTACTATGAGGAGACCGGTGTTTACGTGCCCGTGTGCTCCGACGGCGGTATCGTCTACGACTATCACATGACGCTCGCCCTTGCCATGGGTGCCGACTTTATGATGCTGGGCCGCTACTTCGCTCGCTTTGATGAGAGCCCGACCGAGCGCGTCAACGTGAACGGTCAGTACATGAAGGAGTACTGGGGCGAGGGTTCTGCTCGTGCCCGCAACTGGCAGCGCTACGATCTGGGTGGCGCCGCTAAGCTCAGCTTCGTCGAGGGCGTCGACTCCTACGTTCCCTATGCCGGTTCCCTCAAGGACGGCGTGGGCGGCACGCTCTACAAGGTCAAGTCCACGATGTGCAACTGTGGTGCCCTCTCGATCCCCGAGCTCCAGGAAAAGGCACGCCTAACGCTGGTCAGCTCGACCTCAATCGTCGAAGGCGGCGCCCACGACGTAGTCGTCAAGGACTCCCAGCAAAGCGTCAGCTACCGCTAAGCGGCTTTCCCAAGCACCGCACCTTGGACCTCAAACCGTCGCTCGCGTACCAAAGTACGCGTCGCTCCTCTTTCACGGCAATCTGCGGCACTTGGAAAACCCGATCATGCTTGGGCGGGTAACAATTAGCGGTTGATTCACAACCACGTTATTTAGATAAAGCGAGATGGCTGCAAGTCGCAGGCATCTCGCTTGTTGTATTTGCTATCATCAGTCAAGTTAACCTTAGGGTCGGTCGGCTTAGCTTTGTTCGCTACAAGTTCCGCACGCAAAGAAGAGCACTAAATGTGCTCTTCGTCTTGCGCAGGACTGTCCGCAGTAGCGAATAAAGCTAAGCCGACCGACCCCAGCTAAGATTAAAGGAGCTGATATGTGCGATTGCACAGATCATAAGGACGAGATCCCTGCCTACGACGCGCAGGCCATTGAGTCCAAGTGGATGAAGGCCTGGGAGGACTCCAACCTCTTTGCCGTCGACACCGACGACAGTAAGCCCAAGAAGTACGTGCTCGAGATGTTCCCGTATCCGTCGGGCGACCTGCACATGGGCCACGCGCGCAACTACACCATCGGCGATGCCATGGCCCGTCAGGCCCGCATGCGCGGCTACGACGTGCTGCACCCCATCGGCTTCGATGCCTTTGGCCTGCCCGCCGAGAACGCCGCCATCAAGCACAACACGCAGGCTGCTGCCTGGACGTACAAGAACATGGACCAGGCGCTCGCCACGATGAAGCGCATGGGCTTCTCCTACGATCTGGATCGCATGGTCAAGACCTGCAGCCCCGACTACTACCGTTGGGGCCAGTGGATCTTTGAGAAGATGTGGGAAAAGGGCCTGGTCTACCGTAAGAAGAACCCGGTCAACTGGTGCCCCACCTGCAAGACCGTTCTGGCCAACGAGCAGGTCACCGAGGGCAAGTGCTGGCGCTGCGGCACCGAGCCCGAGAAGCGCGACCTTGAGCAGTGGTACTACAAGATTACCGAGTACTCTCAGGAGCTGCTCGACGACTTGGAGAAGCTCCCCGGCTGGCCTGAGCGCGTCAAGCAGATGCAGGCCAACTGGATCGGTCGCTCCGAGGGCGCCGAGGTCGACTTTACCCTGTGCGACAAGGATGGCGAGCCCATCGAGGGCGACGAGGGCAAGATCACCGTCTTCACCACGCGTGCCGATACGCTCTTTGGCGTTTCCTTCTTTGTCCTGGCTCCCGAGTACGCAGGCCTGCACGAGCTCGTCGAGGGCACGGAGTACGAGGAGGCCGTCACCAAGATCGTCGAGGACTCCAAGCACATCTCTGCCGTCGAGCGTGCTCAGGGCACCCTCGAGAAGCACGGTGCCTTCACGGGCCGCTATGTGGTAAACCCCGTCAACGGCGAGAAGGTCCCCGTGTGGGTTGCCGATTATGTCGTTGCCGACTACGGCACCGGCGCCGTCATGGCTGTTCCCTGCGGCGACCAGCGCGACTTTGAGTTTGCCCGCAAGTACGACCTGCCGATCGTACCGATCATCCTGGACGATGACGATCGCGCTGCCGTCGAGGCCAGCGGCGAGACCATCGATACCTTCCATGCCGAGACCGTCGACTGGGATTGCGCCCACGCTGCCGAGGGCACGCTCGTCCAGTCCGGCAAGTACACCGGCATGCGCGGTGGCAAGCACTCCGAGGGCGAGGCTGCGATCGTGGCCGACCTCGAGGCCATGGGCTGCGGTCGTCGCAAGGTCGAGTTCCGCCTGCGCGACTGGCTCATCAGCCGCCAGCGCTATTGGGGCAACCCCATCCCGGCCATCCACTGCGAGCACTGCGGTATCGTGCCCGTGCCCGAGGATCAGCTGCCGGTGACGCTGCCCGAGAACCTGGACCTGGGCGCCGGCGAGACCCTCGCCGAGTGCAAGGACTTCTACGAGACCACCTGCCCGGTCTGCGGCCGTCCGGCCAAGCGCGAGACCGATACCATGGACACCTTTACCTGCTCCAGCTGGTATTACCTGCGCTATACCGATCCTCACAACACCGAGCTGCCCTTCTCCCGAGAGGCCGCTGACCGTTGGATGCCCGTCGATAACTACATCGGCGGCATCGAGCACGCCATTCTGCACCTGCTCTACAGCCGCTTCTTTACCAAGGCGCTGCGCGACCTGGGCCTGCTGAGTGTGGACGAGCCCTTCACCAACCTGCTGTGCCAGGGCATGGTCAAGGACGAGAACGGCGACACCATGTCCAAGTCCAAGGGCAATGTCGTGCCTCCGAGCTCGGTCATCGAGCCCTACGGCGCCGACACCATGCGTTTGGCGATCCTGTTTATCGCTCCGCCCGAGAAGGACTTCGACTGGGATCCCAAGGCCGTTGAGGGCGCCAACCGCTTCATCAAGCGCGCCTGGCGTATCGTTTGGCAGCTCGTCCAGTCCGGCGACGCCAACGTGGCCTTCGACAAGTCCGCGCTCGACGAGGTTGCGATGAAGCTCTATCGCGAGCGTCACCGCACCATCGCCAAGTGCACCGAGGACTTCGACCGCGGCCAGTTTAACACCGCCATCTCGGCCGTCATGGAGCTCGTCAACGCGGCGAGCGCCTACCTCAACGCCACCGAGGGTACCGCCCGCGACAAGGCGCTGTGCTACGGCGTGGCCAAGGACATCGTGAGCGTCCTTGCCCCCATCTGCCCGTTCTGGGCCGACGAGCTGTGGCATGAGGCGCTCGGCTGCGAGGGCAACGCCTACACCGCCGCCTGGCCCGAGTTCGACCTGGCCGAGTCCGTTGAGGACACGGTGCAGATCGTGGTCCAGGTGCTCGGTAAGGTCCGCGGCCGCGTCGACGTGGCCCGCGATGCCTCCAATGAGGATATGCAGGCTGCCGCCGAGGTCGCCGTCGCCAAGTGGACCGAGGGCAAGACGGTCGTCAAGGCCATCTGCGTGCCCGGCAAGCTGGTCAACCTGGTGGTCAAGTAAGCACTTCGCGCTTAACTGGCGCATAAAAGACGAGGGGCGATCCGGTTGGGTCGTCCCTCGTTTTGTGTTGTATGCCCTGCTTAGTCATTGCGTCGCAACGTTTTCTATGGGATGTGTACCAGGTCCCTAAAGTACACGTTGCCCGTTGCCTCTTCGAACATCCAGATGTTGAGGTAGATGTCGTTGAGGTCGTTGTTCACATCAAAGTCCGGGTCGTCGAAGGTGCCCACAAAGGTGAGCATGGCGCGCGTTTCCTCTCCAGCGGCGACTGGCTGGCGCATGCGCACATCGCGGGCTACGCCGTTGACGTAGGCATAGGAGTCCACATCGCCAAACATCATGTTGACACCGGTGTTGTTGGACACCGTAAAGACGAGCGCGGCGTCCCCGTAGCCGTCGGTGTCCTTGCCCACGCAGGTAACATGGACGTTCTCGTCTGCCTCAAGGTCGATGGGGAACTGTTCTTGGGAATCGGGACCCAGGCCCTGGGGATCGACGATGTCTTCGTTAATTTTGTCGAAGCTCTCCGATGGCGTCGTTTTCTCGATGGCTTTGGTGCTGCCAGGGTTCGGTTCGCATGTCCCGGTTTTGCCATTCGTGTTGCCGCAGCCTAAGAGGGCCAACGAGCACGTTGCGATGGCGAGCGCAGTTATGCAGGGGGTGCCTAGACGTTTCATGGGTGCCTCCTTGCCGTAGAGGATTTGGAAAGGTTCGTCGTTGCGCGACTTGCTGGCTGGCTTGTTGCAGAATGCCCCTTAGCGTAAGTCTGATCGATAGGGGCTCGGGGAGGAATGCCCTTGGGGTCCGAACGGGCCTGTGGATTGGGACGCATGGCCCGTTTTGGGGCTGTTGAGGGTGCGCCGCATGGGGCTCCTCGGCCAATTGTCCTATTCTTGTGGAGAAGCTGTGCGCACGCTGACCTGCAGATTCGTACTGTGCTTGCACGTTTTCGCAGCTATTGGTATAGTTTGCTTGCAAATGAAGTTGTAATTGAAAGAAGTGGGGTTTCGGCCCCGCTTCTTTTTTGTATGGATGGAGGTGCCGCAATGGTCAAGACCAAGACCGAGCAGGCGATCATCGACGCGCTCGAGGCCGTCGCTCCCCAGCACGATGTCGACATCGTCGACGTCGAGCTCGTGGGTGCCACTAAGGCCCCCTGCGTGCGCGTGCGTATCGAGGGTGCCGAGTGTCAGAGCCTGTCGCTCAACGACGTCACGGCCAACACCAAGTGGGTCGGCGATGTGATTGAGGAGCTCGACCCCATCTCTTCGAGCTATACGCTTGAGGTGTCGAGCCCGGGCATGGCGCGCCCGCTGCGCCGTCCGAGTGACTTTGCCCGCTTTGTGGGCGAGAACTGCGAGCTCACCTCCACCGCCACCGAGGGCCGTCGCAAGTACGCCGGCAAGATTGCCGCTGCCACCGAGACGAACGTGACCCTCGAGCTCGAGGGCGGCGAGTCCGTTACCCTCGATTTCTCTGATGTTAAAAAGTGCAAGTTGAAGCCCACCTACGACTTCAAGCCCGTGAAGGAAGGAAAGTAAGATGGCAGCATCCGACATGATGTCCGCCCTGATGGAGCTTTGCCAGGAGAAGCACATCGACCAGCTCTACCTGATCGACCGCCTGGAGCAGTCGCTCGCCAAGAGCTATGCCGAGATCCTGCATCTTGAGTGGGGCGCCAAGGTGACCATCGACCGCACCACCGGCAAGATCTACGTCTACCGCCTTGAGCCGATTGACGATTCCATGGACGAGGAGGGCAACTTCACCGAGTTCGAGGAGATCGACGTCACCCCCAAGAACACGAGCCGCATCGCTGCCCAGCACGCCAAGGCCGAGATCAACGCCATCGTGCGCAACTCCGCCCGCGAGCAAATCTACGAGGAGTTCTCCGGCCGCATCGGTGACCTCATCAGCGGTACCGTGCTGCAGTCCACGCCCGACTTCACGATCGTCAAGATCCGCGAGGGCGTCGAGGCCGAGCTGCCGCACTTCGATCAGCGTCGTTACGAAAACGAGCGCAACGAGCGTCCGATGGGCGAGCGCTACCTGCACAACCAGCACATCAAGGCCGTGATCATCGACGTTCGCGACCCTAACTCCAACCTGCAGCCGGTTCGCGGCGAGCACAGCCGTCCGCCGATTGTCATCTCCCGTACCCACCCCGAGCTCATGCGTCGTCTGTTTGAGCAGGAGGTGCCCGAGATCTATGAGGGCACCGTCCAGATCAAGTCGATCGCCCGCGAGCCCGGCCAGCGCTCCAAGGTCGCCGTCCACTCGCTCGACGACCGTCTGGATCCCGTGGGCGCCTGCGTCGGCCCCAAGGGCAGCCGTGTTCGCGCTGTCGTGGGCGAGCTCCGCGGCGAGCGCGTCGACGTCATCCTGTGGGATGCCGATCCGGCCGTCTACGTTGCCAACGCCCTGTCGCCCGCCAAAGTCACCCGCGTCCTCATTGACGAGGAGAAGGCCTACGCCGGCGTCATCGTGCCCGACGACCAGCTGTCCCTCGCCATTGGCAAGGAGGGCCAGAACGCCCGCCTCGCCGCTCGCCTGACCGGCTGGCATATCGACATCAAGTCCGAGACCCTTGCCGCCGACATCCTCAAGAACGTTCCCGTTCACGAGGAGCCCGCCGCCGACCTGATCGGTGACGAGGAGGACGACGACGTCCGTCGCTGCGAGTTCGTGTCCGAGGACGGCATCCAGTGCCGCAACCAGGCCCGTCCCGGCTCCCGTTTCTGCGGTGTCCACGACACCGACGCCTTCGATGATGCGGAGGACCTGATCTAGCGCGCGGTCGCGCCGGACAGGTTTCGGCGCATCTCCCACGCTCGTTCAGTCTCTAGGCACCCAAGGTGCCAGAAAGGGTAGGTGAAGTCATATGGCAAAAGTCCGTGTGTCCACCCTGGCCAAAGAGTTCGGCATGACCTCCAAGGAACTGATGGGTCATCTCGCCGATATGAAGATTCCCGCTAAGTCCGCTTCCTCCGCCCTGGAGGACGCCTACGTCGCCATGGTCCGCAAGCAGCTCGCCCCGGTGATCGAGGCTCGCGCCCAGGAAGTCGAGGCCGCCAAGCAGGCCGAGGAGCAGGCCGCTGCCGCCGAGGAGGCCGCGCGTGCCGCCGAGGCCGAGCGCGAGCGCATCGCTGCCGAGAAGGCACGCGAGGAGGAGCGCCGCCAGTTCGCCGCGGCCCAGGCTGCCGAGGAGGCCGCCCGTGCCGAGGCCGAGGCCAAGAAGAAGGCCGAGCAGGAGCGCCTTGCCCGTGAAAAGGAAGAGGCCGCCCGCGAGGCCCAGCGTCGCGCCGTCCCCGCCTCTGACTCCGGTTCGCGTTTCCGTTCGCTGCTCGACCAGATCGCCGCGCAGGAGACCGTGCTCAAGGAGAAGAAGGACGCCGAGAACAAGGCCAAGGCCGAGCGCGCCGCCGAGCGCGGTAACCGTCGCGGCAACAACGACCGTCGCGGTGGCCGTCGTAATGATCGCAACGCCTCCGATAACAATTCCGGGCGCAACGCCTCCGAGAGCCGTCCGCATAGCCATCGCACCAACGCCAGCAACAATGTCGCTGCCGGCATGGACTTCCCCAACCCCGACAAGCAGGGCAAGGGCAAAAAGCGCAAGGGCGGCCACAGCAACGAAGAGGACCACTACAGCCGCATGGCGCGCGAGGCCGAGGAGTACAGCCGTGAGAAGGTGCTCGAGGAGGCTCGTGCCGCCGTCGAGGAGGCCTCTCGCGAGTCCACCGGTCGTCGTAAGAAGCGCAAGGAGAAGCGCGAGCGCGAGGCTGCAAAGGCTCAGGAGGAGCGCAAGATAGAGGAGGCACTGGCCCAGGGCGTGAACCCCGAGGAACTCGATGCCATCAAGGTCTCCCAGGGCGTTACGGTCCAGGAGCTCGCCGAGGCGCTCGACGTTCCGGCCAACGACATCATCAAGCGCCTGTTCCTGCTGGGCACGCCGCTCACCATGACGCAGTCCATGTCCGACGACCTCGTCGAGCTCGTTGCCGACGACCTGGGCCGTCAGATTAAGATCATCACCCCCGAGGAGGAGAACACCTTCTCGTTCTACGACGATCCCGCCGACCTTAAGCCGCGCGCCCCGGTCGTCACCGTCATGGGTCACGTCGACCACGGCAAGACGTCGCTGCTCGACGCCATTCGTCACACCGGCGTCGCTGCCGGCGAGGCGGGCGGCATTACGCAGGCCATCGGCGCTTCGCAGGTCATGATCAACGACCGCAAGATCACCTTCATCGATACCCCCGGTCACGCGACCTTTACGGCCATGCGTGCCCGCGGCGCCAAGGTGACCGACATCGTCATTCTGATCGTGGCTGCCGACGACGGCGTCATGCCTCAGACCATCGAGTCGATCAACCACGCCAAGGCCGCCGGTGTACCCATCGTCGTCGCCGTCAACAAGATCGATAAGCCGGGTGCCAACCCCGACCGCGTGCGCCAGGAGCTCACCGAGTACGGCATCATCCCCGAGGAGTGGGGCGGACAGAACATGTTCGTCAACATCTCGGCCAAGCAGAAGATCGGTATCGACGACCTGCTCGAGACCGTGCTGCTCCAGGCCGACGTGCTCGAGCTCAAGGCCAACCCCGACACCTTTGCCTCCGGTAACGTCCTCGAGGCCAAGCTCGACAAGGGCCGCGGTTCGGTTGCCACGGTGCTCGTGACCCGCGGTACCCTGCACGTGGGCGATACGCTGGTTGCCGGCCTTACCTATGGCCGCGTTCGCGCCATGCTCGACCCCAAGGGCAACGCCGTCACCGAGGCCGGTCCCTCCGACGCCGTTGAGATCCTGGGCCTGCAGTCCGTGCCCAACGCCGGCGACGAGTTCCGCGTGTTCGAGGACGAGCGTGAGGCTCGCGCCCTGGCCGATGAGCGTTCGCTCAAGGCCCGTATCGAGGAGCAGAGCCGCGTGAAGCACGTCACGCTCGAGAACCTCTTCGAGACCATCGCCGACGCCGAGGTCAAGGAGCTCAACCTGATCATCAAGGCCGACGTCCAGGGTTCCATCGAGGCCCTTCAGGACTCGCTCGACAAGATGGACCAGTCCGAGGTGCGCATCAACACGATCCACTCCGCGGTCGGTGCCATCAATGAGACCGACGTCGTCCTGGCAGACGCCTCCAATGCCATCATCATTGGCTTTGGCGTGCGCCCCGACGGCAAGGCCCGCTCCGCTGCCGAGCGCGAGGGCGTCGAGATCCGTTGCTACGACGTCATCTACAAGTGCCTCGAGGAGCTCGACGCTGCCCGTATCGGCATGCTCAAGCCCACCGAGGTCGAGGTCTCCACGGGTACCGCGACCGTCCTGGACACCTTCAAGGTGCCCAAAGTCGGCATTGCCGCCGGTGTTCGCGTCGAAGAGGGCGAGATCGCCGCGACCGATTCCGTGCGCCTGGTGCGCGACGGTATCGTGGTCTTCAACGGCAAGATTGCCTCGATGCGTCACTACAAGGATGAGGCTAAGAGCCTCAAGAGCGGTTCCGAGGGCGGCATAGGCCTGGAGAACTTCCAGGACATCAAGCCCGGAGACCAGATCGAGGGTTACCGCATCGACCAGGTTGCCCGTACCGAGTAGGGGGTAGCGCTATGAAGCAAACGCAGGCAACCCGCCGACTGGGCGAGCAGCTTCGCGAGAAGCTCGGTTATATTCTGCTCTTTGAGGTTTCCGATCCGCGCCTCGACCTGGTTACCCTGACTGCGGTCGAGGTCGCGGTGGACCGTTCGTTCGCGCGCGTGTACGTGTCGTGCGATGCGAGCCGCTACGACGAGGTCATGGAGGCGCTCGCCAGCGCCAAGGGCCGTATTCGCAGCCTGTTGGCTCGCTCGCTCGATTGGCGTGTCACGCCCGAACTCGATTTTCGCATCGATCGCTCGACCGATGAGGCCGAGCGCATCACGCGTGCGCTGGAAAACGTTCCGGCCACGCTGGCGATCGAAAAGGACGAGGACGGCTATCCCATAGCGGATGCCGCCCAGGAGGCAGCTTTAGATGACTAATTCCGCTGATCTCGCCGCTGGCGAGTCTGCAGATATTACGCGACGCATCCTCGAGCTCATCGAGGGTGCGTCCTCCATTGCGATTTCGGGACATACGTCTCCCGATGGTGACGCCCTGGGCTCCGTGCTGGGTCTGGGCTTATCGCTTATGAAGTTTTTCCCCAACAAGGACATTGCGCTGCTGCTGGCAGACGATGATCCGGTGCCGCGCATCTACCGCTTTATGGAGGGCGCCGATCGCTTGGTGCCCGCATCTGCGTATACCGGCAATCCGGACCTGTTTATCTCGGTGGATGTGCCGGTCGTCGAGCGCCTCAACAACTCGGCCGAGGTACTTCGTCGCTCCAAGCATGTGGTGTGCTTCGATCACCATCCGGCGCGCGAGGAGTTTACCGAGCTGAGCCTGAGGCGTGTCGATGCCGCGGCCTGCGCCATGATTATCGACCGTTTCTTGGATAATTGCGGCATCGTCGCCCGTGATGGCGTTGCGACTTGCTTGCTGTGCGGCTTGGTGACCGACACCGGTCGTTTCCAGTACCAGAACGCCGATGCTGCCGCGTTCCACGCGGCTTCGCGCCTGGTAGCACATGGTGCCGATCCGGCACGTGTTGCGCTCGAGGTCTACCAGAGCATGCGCGTCGAGTTTTTGCACCTCAAGTCTATTGTCATGGGCCGTATTAAGACGGTCGCGCACGGGCGCGTGGCGTATAGCTATGCCTTCCAGAGCGACCTTGAGGCCTGCGGCGTCACCTCGGATGAATGTGACGGTCTGGTCGATGTGGTGCGTTCGGTAATGGGCGTCGAGGTATGTCTGTTCTTAAAGGGCATCGACGGCGATACCAAGGTGCGCGGCAACCTGCGCTCCAAGGGTGACCTCGATGTGTCCCAGATCGCTGCCAACTTTGGCGGTGGCGGGCATCATGCCGCCGCCGGCTTTACCAACAACGGAACGATTCGCGAGACGCTCGCCGTGGCACTTCCCATGCTGGCCGAGCTGGTGGGGGAGGATCCCGCTTCGGTGACCGTCGAGCTCTAACTTTTTGGATGGTACATGGCTCGTCGTACGCCTTCTCAATTGAATATGCTGCTCGCCGTCGATAAACCGGTGGGCTGCACGTCCCACGACGTGGTTTCGCAATGCCGACACGCCCTCCATGAGCGGCGCGTCGGTCATGCCGGCACGCTCGACCCCATGGCATCCGGCGTCATGGTGGTGGGCGTGGGTCAGGCCACGCGTCTGCTGGGCATGCTCACCCTCGACACGAAAAGCTACGTCGCCGACATTTCGTTTGGCGTCGAGACTAATACCGACGATGCGGAAGGCGAGGCCGCTCGCACCGTTTCCGTTGCCCCCGAGCTGCACGACATGGCCTACGCCCGTGAACAGCTGGCTGCTATGCTGGGGCCGCAGATGCAGGTCCCGCCGGCGTTCTCGGCCATCTCGGTCAACGGCGTTCGCGCGTACAAGTCTGCGCGTGAGGGCAATGCCGTTGACCTGCCCCCGCGTCCCGTCGAGGTGTATGCCGCCGATCTGATCGCCATGAGCGGCGAGGCCGATACGTGTGTTTGGACCGTGGCATTCTCGGTAAGTAAGGGCACCTATATCCGCGCGCTTGCCCGTGACCTGGGTCGTGCGTGCGATAGCGCCGCGCACATTTCCGCGCTACGCCGGACGGCATCCGGCGTGGTTTCCATTGGTGTCTGTCACGCGGTGGAGGAGCTCTCTCCCGAGTCTGCGACCGGCTTTGCGTTGGACCCCATCGCGGCCCTGGGCGCCACGCGTGTCGACTTGCCGGGCAACCTTGCCGATGACCTGCTCTGCGGCAGGCGCATTCCCGTTGACCGCGCGCTTATCGACTTCGATGCTTCGAAGGCGCCGTTTGCGCTGGTGCTCGATGGTGGGCTCAAGGCGCTTGCCCGCATTGAGGACGGTCGCTTTGTGATGGAGCACGTGTTTCCGCAGACAATTGGCGGTGTTCGATGATGCTGGCCCCCCACGAGCTCGCGCGTATCTTTTTCGCGGGCGAGTCGGGCGAGGCGCGCATCGTTCCCGCCGCCGCGTTTGATGGGTGCGGGCGTTTAGGTGCTGCCTCGATTGGCATCGGCGTGTTCGATGGCGTGCATCGGGGACACCGCGAACTTATTGACGCGGTGGTTCGCGACGCCCGTGCCCATAACTGCCTCGCAGTTGTTGTCACCTTCGATCCCGATCCGGACATCGTGGTGAGTCCTTCGCCCGCTCAAAAACTGATGACGACGGCCGACCGCCTGCATGCCCTGGCTCACACCGGGGTCGATGCGGTTGTTGCCGTTCCTTTTACGCCCGCGGTGGCGGCACTCGATCATGTCGGTTTTCTCTCGCTGCTGTCGCGCGTTGTCGACATCCGCTCGATTCGCGTGGGCAGCGACTTTAGACTCGGCCATGGCGGAGCTTCGGGAGTTGCCGAGATGCAGGTATGGGGTGCCGAGCGCGGTGTTGATGTCTATGGCCACGAGCTGCTGTGCGTTGATGGCCAGACGATCTGCGCCACCCGTATTCGCCAGGAACTGCGCCAGGGCCATGTTGAGCTTGCCACCGAACTGCTCGGTCGTCCGTACATGCTGCGCGGCGTGGTCGCCGGTGGCCGTCATCAGGGCTCTGACATGGGCTTTCCCACGGCAAACATTCAGGTGCCCGAGGGCATTCAGGTGCCTGCCGATGGCGTTTACGAGGGCCTTGTGCTGGTCGACGATACCGTGTGGCCCGCTGCCGTTAACGTGGGCCTGCCGCCGACGTATGCCGACGATGCGGCATCTGCGCATCTCGAGGCCAACTTAATTGGTTATACGGGCGACCTGTACGGCGCCTCCGTTTCGCTGGCGTTTACGCGCTGGCTGCGTCCCTCGCGTGTGTTCGATTCGCTGGATGAGTTGATCGCGACCGTCGAGGGTAATATCGAAGATATTCGTCACAACTTGGGCGATCAGGGGGTGAGTATCCGTGATTAGCGATGAGGAAAAAGACCAGGTACGCGCTGCGTCCGACCTGGTTGCCATCGTGCAGGAAACGGTCGAGCTCAAGCCCCGCGGCCATGAGTTTTGGGGATGCTGCCCCTTCCATGGCGAAAAGACGCCGTCCTTCCACATTATCCCCGCCACGCAGGTGTGGCATTGCTTTGGCTGCGGCGAGGGTGGCGACGTTTTCACGTATATCATGAAGCGCGAGAACCTGAGCTTTCCCGAGTCAATCCGTTACTTGGCCGATCGCGCGGGTATTGAGCTGCATGACACCGGAGATCGCCGCGAGCGCGGCACCAAGCGTGCCCGCATCTACGATCTGTGCGCCGAGACCGCCCAGTTCTACCACTCCATGCTCATGCGCGGTAAGGACGGCCGTCCGCGCGAGTACTTTGCCAGCCGCGGCATGGGCGGCGACGTCTGTCGCCGCTACTGCCTGGGCTTTGCACCGGGCCGTAACGCGCTGGTGTCGCACCTGTCCCAGGCGGGTTTTACCCCGCAGGAGATGATCGACGCCAACGTTGCCGTGAGCCGCGGGCGCGGGCAGCTTGCCGACCGCTTTTACGACCGCGTGATGTTCCCCATCTTTGACGAGCAGGGTCACAACATTGCCTTTGGCGGTCGCATTATGGGCGACGGTCAGCCTAAGTATCTCAACACCGCCGAGACGAGTGTGTTTCATAAAAAGCGAAACCTCTACGGCTTTAATTGGGCCAAGGAGTTTATCGTCGCGCAGGATACCGCCATCGTGGTGGAGGGCTATACCGACTGCATCGCCTGTTGGGAAGCGGGGATTAAAAACGTTGTCGCCACGCTGGGCACCGCGCTCACGGAGCATCACGTCAAGACGCTCACTCGTTTTGCCAAGCGCATCGTGTATATGTTCGACGGCGATGCCGCCGGTCAAAAGGCCGCCCGCCGCGCGATTCAGTTTATCGAGCAGGATTCCATGGACCTGCGCTGCGTGGTGCTCCCCGACGGCAACGATCCCATGGAGTTCATCACCGCACATGGTGGTGAGGCACTGCAGACGCGCATCGACGCTGCCGAGCCGCTTATGGACTTTGTCTACCGTTCGCTGCAGGAGTCGAGCGACATCACCACGCCGGGCGGTCGCGCCAAGGCGCTGGAGGACGCGCTGACGCTCATCTATCCGCTTCGTGACAGCTATATGATCGATACGTACTTTATCCAGATTGCCGATCTGCTGGGTTTGGATCTGGAGACCGTGCGCGCGAGCTCGGGCCGCGTGTTTCGCGATGTCGCCAAGCGCGAAGATGCGGAGCGCCGTCGCGAGCAAAACTATGAGCGCCAGAGGGCGCAGGCCGAACGGTCCGGCGGGACGGGCAGTCGGGCGTCGGGTTCTCGCGATGCCGGTCGCGGTGCTTGGGCATCGGGCGCGACGCCGCCGGTGTCCGCGCCGGTCGAAGAAGAGCCGTACGACTACGTCCCGCTCGATGCCTACGGTGCCGCGCCTGTAGAGGTCGTCGACGACCTGCCGCCGATCGATGTGCCTGATGGTATGGGCGCTGCGCCCGCCGGTGCCCCGACAGACGCCTCGGCCCCTATGGTTCTTACCGATCTAGAGCGCAAGTCCTTGGCAGGGGAGCGCGAGCTGTTGACGATGCTCACGAGCTACCCCGACCTGTTCCGCACGTATGCCGACCGCATCTGCTCCATCGAGTGGGTTGACCCGCGTCACGAGTCCATTGCATGGGCCGTTCTGGCAACGCCGCCGGGAACCGATCCTGCAGCCTGCATGGATGCGGCGCGCTCAGTGTGTCCCGATGCGGCAACGCTTGTGAGTGCTGGGCGCATCTCCGCGACGAGCAAGCACCCCACCGAGACGAACATCGTGTTTATGCTTGATACGCTTGAGCTCTACACCATCAAGCGTCGCATGCGTGCCGCACAGGCCAAGCTGCGCCAGGACCGTTCACTCGATGATGAGGCCCGTCGCGCGCTGACCGTGCAGGCCGCGCAGGATTCGCAACGTCAACGCGAACTGCAAAAGTCGATCGGCGGCGTGGCGGACCCGTTCCGTTTGATCGGCCTGGAGGCCGCGGGCACCGAACAAGCCTAGATGTTGTGGTCAACCAGCGTATTCTCGCCTATATCCAGTCCTCTTTTTGGGTATAGACGTCAATGTGTGTGCTAAAGTATTGAGTCCTGTGGACTATGAAGGGAGAATCTGTGCCAAAAAAGACTGAGAGCACGGGTACTGGGCTGGAATCCTACGTTGCAAAGCTCATGGGCAACGGCTCAAACAGGACTTCGGTAACCGAGGACGAGATTCAGGTCGCCCTGAAGGATATCGATGTTTCTGACGAGCAGCTCACCGCGGTGTATTCCGCGCTGCGCAACAGCGGCATCCAGATTATCTCCGCGAGCGGTAACGACGACGCCCCCATGGGTGTCGACGATGACGATACCGATACCGATACCGATACCGACGATTTCGATGACGACGACGAGCACGATTCCGGCTCGCTCGACGATCACGAGCTCAAGATGGCCCGCCAGGCCGACGCCGAGATGGGTTCTTCCAAGAGCAAGAAGAAGCGCACCGTGCGCACGTCTCGTTCGCGTTCGCGCGTGCGCGGCATCGATGCCTCCACGGTGATGCTGACCGGCGACCCGGTCCGTATGTACCTCAAGGAGATCGGCAAGGTCGACCTGTTGACCGCCTCCGAAGAGGTCGATCTGGCCATGAAGATTGAGGCCGGTCTTGAGGCCACCGAGAAGCTCGAGGCTGCCGATGCTGGTGAGCTCGAACTCACGCGTGCCGAGATGCGTCGTCTTACGCGCATTGAGAACGTGGGCCTCGAAGCCAAACAGGCGCTCATCAGTGCAAACCTGCGTCTGGTCGTCTCCATCGCCAAGCGCTATGTTGGTCGCGGCATGCTGTTCCTGGACCTGATTCAGGAGGGCAACCTCGGTCTGATCCGCGCCGTCGAGAAGTTCGACTACCAGAAGGGCTTTAAGTTCTCCACGTACGCCACGTGGTGGATCCGTCAGGCCATCACGCGCGCTATCGCCGACCAGGCCCGTACCATCCGTATTCCCGTGCACATGGTCGAGACCATCAACAAGCTCGTCCGCGTGCAGCGTCAGCTTCTCCAGGACCTGGGTCGCGACCCGACCCCCGAGGAGATCGGTGCCGAGATGGACATGAGTGCCGATCGCGTCCGCGAGATCCAGAAGATCTCGCAGGAGCCCGTGTCGCTCGAGACCCCCATCGGCGAGGAAGAGGATTCCCAACTGGGCGACTTTATCGAGGACTCCCAGGCCATCGTTCCGCCCGATGCCGCCAGCTTCTCCATGCTGCAGGAGCAGCTCACCCAGGTGCTCGATTCGCTTGCTGATCGTGAGCGCAAGGTTATCGAGCTGCGCTTTGGCCTTGTCGACGGTCATCCCCGCACGCTCGAGGAAGTCGGCCGCGAGTTTGGCGTCACGCGCGAGCGCATCCGCCAGATCGAGTCCAAGACCCTGGCCAAGCTCCGCCACCCGAGCCGCTCGAGCAAGCTCAAGGACTATATCGAAAGCTAGTCAAGCAAGAGGCGCCCTCAAGCACATCCGCTTGGGGGCGCTTTCATGTAGTCATTGGGGACGTTCTTGAATGACTACTCGTTTAAGAACGTCCCCAATGATTAGGTCGGAAAATTTCTTAAAAAAGTTCTTGCCCTAAGCTGATTCGTCCGTATAATAAACTTCGTTGCTTGAGAGCACGCACCTATTCCTCGGTAGCTCAATGGTAGAGCACGCGGCTGTTAACCGCGCTGTTGTAGGTTCGAGTCCTACCCGGGGAGCCAGAATTTTCCAGCCCATTCCGTTGGGCTTTAAATTCCTCGGTAGCTCAATGGTAGAGCACGCGGCTGTTAACCGCGCTGTTGTAGGTTCGAGTCCTACCCGGGGAGCCAGGTTGTAAAACCCGTCGCTTATGCGGCGGGTTTTTTCATGCCGCGATCGTCGTTCGCGAACGTTACCGTATCAACATTTCGTGTCGAGGATGTAATCCCGAGGCCCGCCACCTCAACATGGCGCGGTCGTTGTAGAATAATGCAGTGATTGCTCCCACGACATGGTGCCGCGAGCACCAAGAAAAGGAGATTCTTGTGTCTGAGACCATTAACGGCAGCCTGAGCGTCTCGAACGACGTTATTGCCGATATTGCCGGTTATGCCGCGATGACGTGCTACGGCGTCGTTGGTATGGCTGAGCAGCTCCAGGGCGCCGAGAGCGTGCGCCTGCTTGCCGGCCAGCGCCTCCGCAAGGGCGTGCTTGTCTCCGCCGACGAGAACGGCCTTACGGTCGATCTTCACGTCGTGCTCGAGAACGGCGTCAACATGAAGTCTGTCTGCCACAATCTTTCGAGCTCCGTTGCCTTCACCCTGCAGGAGATCGCCCAGATCGATCCCGCCAGCCTTAAGATCGGCATTCACATCGACGCGCTCAAGAGCCGTCTGAACTAGCATCCGAACACGGAGATTTCACCACTCATGATTGCAAAGACCATTCGCACCTGTTTTCCGATCGCTGCGGCTGCCGTTTCCGACAAGGCCGAGGAGATCAACAAGCTCAACGTCTTCCCCGTACCCGACGGTGACACCGGCACCAACATGTCGCTCACGCTCGCCTCGGTGACCAAGGAGCTTTCCGCCCTTCCCGCCGATGCCGACATGGAGGCCATCGCCGGCGCCATCACCCACGGCTCCCTGATGGGTGCCCGCGGCAACTCCGGCGTTATCACCTCGCAGATTCTGCGCGGTGTGGCCGAGGGCCTCGTCTCTGCCGACGATCCCATTACGTCTGCCAACATCGCCTTCGCCTTCCGTCGCGCCGTCAAGGTTGCCTTCCAGGCTGTTCGTAAGCCCATCGAGGGCACGATCCTCACGGTCCTGCGCGATGTCTCGACCAAGGCAGACGAGTGCGAGAAGAAGAAGTTCTCTGCCGAGGATGCGCTCGACGCCATCGTCGTCGAGGCGTACCAGTCCGTCGCCCGCACACCCGATCTGTTGCCCGTTCTGAAGGAGAACGGCGTGGTCGACTCCGGCGCCTTTGGATTTGCCATTTTCCTCGAGAACTTTGTGGCTGCCGCGCTTGGTCGCAGCACCGTGGTCGAGGATTTCTCCGCTACGTTTGACTCCGCCGGCTCTGCCCGCGATGCCGCTCTTGGTCGTGTTGAGATCGAGGCTAACGACGACTGGGAGGGCTCGGAGTTCCGCTACTGCAACGAGTTCCTCTTTAAGGCCGACGCCCCGTTTGACGAGGACGAGTGCCTTAAGTTCCTAGGCTCCATGGGCGACTGTGAGCTGCTCGTGGGCGCCTATCCCGACTACAAGATCCATGTGCACTCCAATACCCCCAACCTGGTGCTCGAGCACATGCTGCAGCTCGGTCAGATCTATGAGGTCTTTATCCACAACATGGAGATGGAGGCCCACGACCGTACCGCTAAGATCCACGAGGATCAGGAAAAGGCCGCCGAGCCCGCCAAGGCGCTGGGCTTTGTCGCCGTTGCCGCCGGTTCCGGCGAGGCCGACATCCTCAAGTCCCTTGGCGTCGACGTGGTCGTCTCCGGTGGCCAGACTATGAATCCCTCGACCGCCGACCTGCTGGGCGCGGTGGACCAGGTCAACGCGACCTCGGTCATCATCTTGCCCAACAACGGCAACATCCGCATGGCCGCTGAGGCTGCTGCCTCAGCCTGCACCGACAAGAAGGTCGCCGTCGTTCCCACCAAGACCGTTCCGCAGGCCTTCTCCGCGCTGTTCGCGGTCCTGCCCGATTCCGAGCTTGAGGACGCCGTCGCCGCTATGGCCGACGCCATCAGCGAGGTCCGCGATGGCGAGGTCACCCGCGCCGTGCGCGACTCCAGTGCCTCTGACGGTTCTCCGATTCACTCCGGTGACGTCATGGGTATCATCGCCGGCTCCATCGACGTGGTCGGCTCCGACGTGAAGCAGGTCACGCTCGACTGCATCAACCGCATGCAGGAGGAAGAGGAGGGCGACGCGCTGACGATTCTGGCCGGCGAGGAGCTGTCCGATGAGGCCTTCCAGGAGATCGTCGACGCCATCGAGGAAGCTCAGCCCGACTTGGAGATTGACGCCCATCGTGGCGAGCAGCCGCTCTATCCCGTGATCTTCTCGATCGAGTAGGCATCTGCCCATGTCCGAGCTCTGCTCCGTGCCGCGCGTCTCGGAGCGCTTTGCCCAGAGCAATGCGCTCGACGAGGATATCGCGCGACTCAAATATGTTTCGGGTAAACGTGAGGAGGCCCTTCGCCGTCTGGGAATTAGGACGGTGGGGGACCTCCTTCTCCATATCCCTCATCGATACCTCGACTTTACCCGTTCGTGGTCCATCGAGATGGCGCCCATCGGTACCGTGTGCACCATCATCGCCACGGTCGACCGCATCGTCCAAAAGCAGCCGCGTCCGCGCATACAGGTGACCGAGGTATCGCTGGTGGACGAGACGGGCGTGTTGCAGGTCGCCTTTTTCCGCCAGCCCTGGATTGCCCAGCAGCTTAAACAGGGCGACCGCCTGGCCGTGATGGGCAAGGTCGAGTTTGCCTACGGTTTTAAGCAGATGGCCTCGCCGCACTTTGAAAAGCTCGATGACGGGCGTGCTGCGGGCACCATCCTGCCGGTCCATTACGTGAGTGACGGCGTGAGCCAGGCGTGGATGCGCCGCATCGTAAGCGGCGCGCTCGAGGTCGTCGGCAATCCCTTTGATCCCATTCCGGCACCGCTGCGCGTTAAGCGTCGCCTGATGAGCAATGCCCGCGCGTTGCGTTCGATCCACTTTCCATCGAGTATGGCCGAGCGCGATATCGCGCGCGCACGGCTTGCCTACGAGGAGTGCCTCTACCTGCAGCTGGCGCTGCGCCTGCGCAACGACGGCGGCCTGGTCGATGTGGTGCCCTATGCCCACACCGCGGGCGAGCACCTGGCCGTGCTCAAGCAAGCCCTGCCGTTTTCGCTGAGCGACGAGCAGGAGGCCGCGTTCCAAGATATCCTGCGCGATATGTGCGATGGCGGGCGCGTGATGAACCGTCTGCTGCTGGGCGATGTCGGTACCGGTAAGACCGCCGTTGCCGCCTGCGCGCTGGCTGTGGCTGCCGATAGCGGCACGCAGGCCTGCGTTATGGCGCCCACGGGCGTGCTGGCGCGCCAATATGCCGATAAGACCGGCCCTCTGCTCTCCCAGGCCGGCATGTCCTGGGCACTTCTGACGGGTGCCACGCCGGCCGCAGAGCGCGAGCGCATCCATGCACAGCTGGAATCGGGCGAGCTTAACGTGCTCTTTGGCACCCACGCGGTTCTTTCGGATAACGTTGCGTTCAAGCATCTGTCGCTCGTGGTCATCGATGAACAGCACCGGTTTGGCGTCGGCCAACGCAACGCCCTGCGCGCGAAGGGACCGGGTGCCGATCTGCTCGTTATGACGGCGACGCCCATCCCGCGTACGCTGGCGCTTTCGGTCTACGGCGATCTGGACACGAGCATCATTCGCCATCGGCCCGTCCCTGGTGCTGGCGTGACGACACGCGTGCTCACCGAGTCGAGCCGTGACCTCGCCTATGGCGCCATCCGCGAGGCGCATGAAAAGGGTCAGCAGGCCTACGTGATTTGTCCGCTCGTGGAGCCGAGTGACTCGGCCGATGAGCTGGAAGACGTGCCCGGTATCGCCCGCGACGACGAGGGCCGCGTGACGGTCCCCGTGCCACTGCACGATACGGCAACCGAGCTCGACCGCCTGCGTCTGGCGTTGCCGGGTCTTGCCATCGAGCGCCTTCACGGCCGTATGCCAGCGGGGGAGAAGGATCGGGTCATCGATGCCTTCAAGCGTGGCGAGATCGACGTGCTCGTCTCGACTACGGTGGTCGAGGTGGGCGTCGACGTGCCTAACGCCACCGTTATGGTCATCGAGAACGGTGAGCGCTTTGGCTTGGCGGCCTTGCACCAGCTGCGCGGTCGCGTGGGCCGCGGCAGCGTGTCGGGCACCTGCCTGGTTATGACGCACTCCAAGGGCAACGGCGGCGCATCGGCGGCGCAAGACCGTCTCCAGTCGCTCGAAAAGACCTCGGACGGCTTTACGCTTGCCCAGATGGACCTGCGTCTGCGTCACGAGGGCGAAATCCTGGGTTACCGTCAGCACGGCGGCGTTACCTTGCGCTTTGTGGACCTGGACGCCGATGAGGACCTTATCGAATGGGCCCATTTGGACGCGGTCGAGCTCTTGCGGTATGCTTGCAACCTTGACTCTGTGGCGACGCGTCCCTTGCGCGACGCGGTCGCCATGCGTTATCGACACATTTTTAAGGAGGTCAGCGGAGGATGAGAATCATCGGCGGCGAATGGCGCGGTCGTAAGATCGAGGAGCCCCGTGGTCGCGATGTCACCCGCCCCACGACTGATCGCGTGCGCGAGGCATGCGCATCTATGGTCATGTCGGCATTCGATTTCGATCTGGACGAGGTCCGCGTGCTGGACGCTTTTGGCGGCTCCGGTGCCTTAGGGTTAGAGATGCTCTCTCGTGGGGCCCGCTCGCTCACGACGTTTGAGATCGATCGCGACGCCGCACGGCTCATTACCAAGAACATCGAGTCGCTCTGCCGTGACCGTGCGCGCTGGCGCGTGATCACGGGCGACATGCTGACGAGTGCCTCGCGCGGCCGCGTGCCGGGCGGCCCCTTTGATCTGGTCCTGCTCGACCCGCCCTATGCTTTTGGTGCCGAGCCGGTCGAGGAACTGCTGCAGAACCTGGCTCAGCAGGGTCTGCTTGCACCTGGCGCTTATGCCCTGTTTGAGCATGCCGCCGCCGATGCGGGCGCGCATCCGGCAGACTTTGAGACTGTACGTGAGAAGCGCTACGGCATTACCTCGGTCGACCTGCTTCGTTGGGTCGGCGATAGCAAGGACGGCGGCACTGATGCTAACGAAAATAACGAGGCAGTATCCCCGGAGGACGCCCATGAGTGACACTATTAATCGCGTGATCGTCCCGGGCACCTTTGATCCCATCACGTTTGGCCATATCGATGTGATCCGCCGCGCCCGCCGCATCTTTTCCAGCGTGATCGTCGCTGTTGCCGAGTCGCAGGGTAAAAACGGTGTGGGCACCACGTTTACGCTCGATGAGCGCGTGGCGCTGGCCCGCGAGGCGCTCGGTGATATCGACGGCGTCGAGGTCCTGCCCTTTACCGGCCTCTTGGTCGACTTCGCTCGTGAGCAGGGGGCGGGGGCCGTGGTCAAGGGCCTGCGCGCCATGACCGACTTTGAGTACGAGCTGCAGCAGGCCGACCTCAACTATCGCTTGGATAACGAGCTGGAGTCCATCTTTGTCATGAGTGCGCCGCAGTACGGCTATATCTCGAGCTCGGTCGTTCGCCAGATTGCCTCGCTCGGCAGCGATGTATCGACGTTTGTCCCGTCCAACGTGGTCGAAGCGCTCAAACATCGCTTTTCGTGACGTTTCTTATTGCCTGGTGGCATGTGGTAAACTAGCACGATGATATGTTACCTATGAAAGGAGACCGGATGCCGGGCGAGAATTTTCCTGGCGATAGGATCGTCAGCTTGGTCGATGAGCTCGAAGGGCTGATCGAGGAAGCCAAGCCGCCTTTCGGCAAGAACGCTCAGTTCAAGGTCATCGACGCCGACGTGTTCTTCAACATCCTCGACGAGATCCGCATGAGCTATCCCGAGGAGTGGCAGAAGTCCCGCCGTATCCTTAAGGAGCGCGAGGAGCTTATGGCTTCCGCCGCCGCCCAGGCTGATTCCATCATCGCCGACGCTCAGCAGCAGGCCCTCACCATTGCCGGTGAGCAGGAGATCGTCCGCCTTGCGCAGCAGCAGGCCGACGACATCCGCGATCGTGCCCAGCAGTACGAGCGCGAGACGCGTTATGCTGCCGAGGACTACGCAGAGCAGGTCTTTACGCACCTGGAGGAGAACCTCAAGAGCCTGACCGGCACCGTTACCCGTTGCCGTCAGCAGCTCAACGAGGGTGCCGCCCAGCAGAATGGTCAGTGGTAATGGCTGAGTTCCCGAGCGTTACCGTCGATCTTTCCGAGCAGCTCGAGTTTCCTGGAGATTCGTATCCGCTGACCGGTAAGGTCGATGTCGCCACCTATACGGTGGGCGAGAAGGAGTACCAGCTGCAGGACGGCATCGACTACGACGTTGTCTTTACCAATGCCGGTACCGGTGTCTTGCTCACGGGCATGGTCCGCGCGCACGCCACCGGCGAGTGCGACCGTTGCCTGGAGCCCGCCTCGTTTGATATCGCTGGCGAGATCGAGGAGTTCTACCTCTTTGAGGAGCCCGAGGATCCCGAGGCCTACGAGGACGGCTACGAGCTCCTGGGTGAGGACCGCATCGTCGATCTGGGTGAGCCCATCAATGACGCGGTCGTTATGGACACGCCGTTCGTCGTTCTGTGCAAGCCCGATTGCCGCGGTCTGTGCCCCACTTGCGGTTGTAATCTCAACGTCGAGCAATGCGATTGCGCCGCCCAGGCAGAGGCAGAATGGGCCGCTGCCACGGAAAATCCATTTGCAGCATTGAAGAATCTCAAGCTTGATGAGTAAAACTGTGGTAGTATCGCTACTTGCGCGTAATCGCCACACTGGATAGTTCATAAGGAAGGTCACTATGCCCGTACCTAAACAAAAGCAGGGTCGTATCCGCACTCACACCCGTCGTTCCGCCAACATGAAGATCTCGGCTGCGGCTCAGTCCACGTGCCCCCGTTGCGGCGCTGTCAAGCTTCCGCACCACGTGTGCCCCAGCTGCGGTTTCTACAAGGACCGCGAGGTTATCGTTACCGAGTAACGGTATACTCTGGATGCGATGCCGTTCCAAATGGAACCACAATGGCCGGCTCAATGAGTCGGCCATTTTTGTATAAGGAGCATGTATATGAGTAACGTTCGCGTTTGTGTAGACGTTGTGGGCGGAGACGAGAGACCTCAGGTTGTTCTCGATGGTATCGAGGCTGCGCTTGCCGCCGATCCCGATATCGAGGTCTTGGCAGCTGGCCCCGCCGAAATCGTCAATCCCTTTGCCGCCTCCCATGCGCGCGTCGAGGCCCTGGAGGCACCCGACGTTATCGCCATGGATGACGATCCCATTCGCGCCGTGATGACCAAGCGCAAGTCTTCGATTGTGCTTTCCTGCCGTGCCATTAAGAAGGGCAACGCGGACGCGTTCTTCTCTGCTGGTTCTACTGGTGCTATGACCGCCGCGGCTACCGCTTACGTGACGCCATTTAGGTATCAGGCCGAGGGCAAGAAGCAGCCGGTGCGTCCGTGCCTTACCAATGCGCTGCCCAATCGTGCCGGCGGCCTGACGGTCCTGTGCGACATGGGCGCCAACCCCGATGTCGAGGTCGACGATATGGTTCGTTTTGCCCAGATGGGTTGTGCCTATGCGCGCGTCGTCCTGGGCATCGAGCATCCCCGCGTGGGCCTGCTTGCCAACGGCACCGAGGATGAGAAGGGCTCCAACTTTACCAAGGCCTGCTTCCCGGCCATGAAAGCCGCCGTTCCCGGCTTTGTTGGTAACTGCGAGGGAACGGACATCACCTCAGGTAACTTCGATGTCGTCGTTGCCGATGGCATGTCGGGCAATATTGCGCTCAAGGCCACCGAGGGCGCTGCCAAGTTTTTGCTGCAGGAGCTCAAGGGTGTCTTTATGTCTTCGCTCGGCACCAAGATTGCCGCGCTGCTCATCAAAAAGCAAATGCGCGAGATTAAGGCCAAGCTCTCTGGCGACGCCAAGGGCGGCGCGATTCTTCTGGGCCTGCGCGGCGTGGTCCTGATCGGCCATGGCGCCACCTCGGTCGAGGCTGTTAAAAACGGTACGCTCGCGGCGGCCGAAGCCGTGCGCGCCGGGCTGGTCGAGAATGTCGCCAACTCTATGGACGGTATCGTTTTATAACAGCGGCGTTATGCGTCTTGGGGCGCACGTCGTGGGGTAGAATCAGAACCGTGTCTTGGTACCGCCCGGGCGGTACCATTCTTTTGGTATTCATGCACTATGAGAGGAAGCGCTATGGACCGCTCCGAAATCTTCGACAAGATCGCCGAGGTCGCTGCTGACGTTCTGGGCGTCGATGTTGCCGAAATTAGCGATGAGACCACCTTTGACGACCTCGATGCCAACTCGCTCGAGCGCCTGCAGCTGGTTACGGCTATCGAGGACGAGTTCAACCTCGAGATCGATGACGAGACTCTGCTCTCGCTCAACTCTGTCGCCGACGCCGTCGACGCTATCGAAAACGCCAGGGAGGCCTAGGTCTTGGCTTTGTCTGAACGACTTACGCGCGCCCAGGAAATTCTGGGCCACGAGTTCAATAATAAAGTGCTGCTGCGCGCGGCCCTTACGCATCCCTCGGCAGTCGAGGGCCAGCCGGTTTCTGCCAGCTATGAGCGCCTTGAGTTCTTGGGCGATTCCATTTTGGGCGCTGTGGTCGCACGCTCCCTGTTTGAGTCCTATCCGGAGTTTGACGAGGGCAAGCTCACGCGCCTGAAGGTGTCGCTTGTCTCGGGCGCTACGCTGTCCGAGGTTTCTCACGAGCTAGGCATCGACGACATCATCATCTTTGGTGCCTCCGAGACCGGTACCGGTGCGCGCGGCCTGCATTCGGCCCTCGAGAACGTCTATGAGTCTCTCGTGGGCGCACTGTACCTGGATGCCGGCTGGGATGCCGCAGCGGAGTTTATCCATCGTACGCTTAAGCCGCATTTGGCTTCCGAGCGTGCCGAGCATCCTGCAAACCCCAAGTCGTTTTTGCAGGAGTGCGTGCAAGCCGACGGTCACGAACCCCCGGCGTATAAGCTCGTTGGCTCCGAGGGCCCGGCGCATGCGCCCACCTTTACCGCCGTGGTTTTGATCGATGGTATTCGCCAGGGTCGCGGTTCCGGCTCCTCAAAGAAGGAAGCCGAGGGAGCCGCCGCGCTCGAAGCGCTCGACCGCATGGGTTACACCACCAACGGCGTGATTCTGAACAAGAAGCACGTGTAAGCGAGGAACCGTGTATCTCAAGTCCCTCACGCTCAAAGGGTTCAAGTCGTTTGCCGACCGCGCCCATATGACGTTTGAGCCGGGCCTGACCGTCATCGTCGGTCCCAACGGCTCGGGAAAATCGAACATCTCCGACTCGATTCTGTGGGTCCTGGGCGAGCAGAGCGCCAAGCAGCTGCGCGGTCAGGCCATGGAGGATGTCATCTTCTCGGGCTCGTCAGCGCGCAAGCCGGTGGGTGTCGCCGAGGTCACCTTGGTGCTCGATAACTCGGACCATATGCTGCCCGTCGATTTTGACGAGGTCGCCATCACCCGTCGCATGTATCGCTCGGGCGAAAGCGAGTACCTCATCAACTCGAGTCCGTGCCGCCTGATGGACATTCAGGACATCCTGCACGATTCGGGCTTGGGCAAGGATACGCATTCCATTATTAGCCAGGGCAAGCTCGACGCCATTTTGCAGAGCCGCCCCGAGGAACGCCGTGCCCTCATCGAGGAGGCCGCCGGCATCTCCAAGCACAAGCGCCGCAAGGAGCGTGCGCTCAAAAAGATTAAGTCGATGGACGAGCACCTGACGCGTGCCCGCGACATCAATAAGGAAATCGTCCGTCAGCTGCGACCGCTGGAGCGTCAGGTCGATCGTGCGCGCAAGTACAAAGAGTTGTCCTCGAGCGCGAACGAGCTTACGCAGATGCTGGCCGTCGATGAGCTGCGTTCGCTGCAGTCGCAGTGGAACGACCTGGAGAGCCGCTCCAAGGAGGGCGCGGCCGAGCTTGAACTTGCGCAGTACCGCTTGGGCGAAAAGGAGCGCGAGCTCGAGAAGCTCCAGGTCATGCTCGAGGAAAAGGGCCTGTTTGTGGGCGACCTGGGCGAGCAGCGCCGTCATATGCAAGATGTGGTCGGCCGTATTAACTCCGACATGCGCCTGCTCGAGGAAAAGGGCCACAACATGGTGTCGCGCCTGTCTGACATGCGCGGTCAGATCTCGAGCTCCGAGCATCAGCGTCGTCGCGTGGTCGAGGAGCTCGAGGACGCGCGCGCCCAGCTTGAGGTAGTGACCGGCGCGCACATGCAGGCCCAGGAGGACGTTGACGCCGCCGGTCCTGCCGCTGCCGAGCTCCACGAGCGTCGCGTGGCGCTCGACAATCAGATTTCGCAGCTCACGCGCGAGCAACGCGATGTGCAGCACGTGGCCGATAACGCCGCGCTCGAACTCGCCAAGGTGAAGGACTCGCTGAGCAATGCCGAGGTTGAGGACAACATGTATGCCTCGCGCCTGGAGCAGATCGATGAACAGCTCGAGGAGGTCACGGCTTCGCTCGAGAGCCGTCGCGACCGCGCCGAGGAGCTTGATGGCGCTCTTGAGGAAGCGCGCCGGGCTCAGGTCGATGCGCGTGAGGCCACCGAGACGGCACGCGCGGCCCTGAAGGACCTGCGTGCCCGCGAGAGCGAGGCACGCAACAAATTATCCGAGGTGCGCTCGGAGCTTGCCAGCCAAAAGAAACTCGATGCCCGCATGGCCGACAGCTCGCCGCTCGTGAGCCGTCTGGTGGGTGCGCTGGGCGATGACGTAACGGGTCGCCTGGGCGATGTGCTCGAAGCCCCGCGCGAGCTTGAGGGCCTGGTTGAGCAATTGCTCGCCGGCGATATCGATGCGCTGCTGTTCGACGATACGTCTGCGCTTGAGCGTGCCAGTCGTGCCGCTCTGGACCAGAAGAAGGCCTCGGGCGAGGCACTGCTGGTGGCGCGCGACGTGAGCGGCTCTACCGCCGCTGAGGGCGCCTCCGGTACCCGTCTGGTTGATCGTCTGTCCGTGCGCGCAGGCTACGGTCCCGTCGTCGAGGCGCTGCTCGGCGGCTATTACGTGGTCGATGACTTGGTTGCCGCGCTGGCCGCGCCTGTCGTTGACGGTGTGACCTACGTGACTCCCGATGGCGCTCGCGTAAGCTGCGGCGGCCTGGTGCGCGTGGGGCTTGATGCCGGCGAGGCTTCGGGTGCCTTGGAGCGCAAGCGTCGCATTCGCGAGCTGGAGGGGCTTGAGCCCGATCTGGCTGCTGTGTTTGAGCATGTGTCAGATCAGGTCGTCGAGGCCAATGCGGCCGTTGAGGAAGCGCGCGCTGCTGAGGGCGATGCCGCCGGCGAGATCGCCCGTCTTGAGGGCGAGCGCCGCTCGTTGCTCTCCGAGATCGGCCGCTTGGAGCAAAGCGCCAACAATGCCGAGGTCGAGCGCGTGCGCATCTCCAAGCGCCGCGAGCAGGCCTCCGAGGCCGTTCGCGCTGCGCGCCCGCGCGTGGACGAGCTCACCCGTTCGCGTGACGAGGCGCGTGCACAGGCAAGCGACCTGGGTCTTCAGATTGCCGAGGCCAACGACGAACTCGACCGCGTTCGCCGTGACGATTCCGAGGCTGCCGGCAAGCTCGCCGATGCCAAGGTGCGCCTGGCCCAGACGAGCGAACGCCTGCGTTCGCTGAAGGGCCGCGTGCCCGACCTGGAGCATCGTCTTGAGGGCATCGACCGTCGTATCCGCGGAACACGCCAGGCTTCGCGCTCGCTCGAGCTGCTGCGTCTGCGCGTCGACCCCATGCACGAACGCTATTCTGCCCTGTTGGAACGCGCGTCGGATTGGGCAGCGCGCCTGCGTGACCAGGCCTCTCTGGAGGAGGCGGACTCCGCTTCGCTCAAGAAGACCATCGAGGATGCCAAGGCAGAGGTTGCCCGCGCTAAGGAGCGAGTCGATACCGCCTCCGCCACGCAAAACGAGTTCAAGGTCGCGCGTGGCAAGCTCGAGGTGCAGGTAGAGGCCGCCATTAAGGCCATTACCGCCGATGGCACCACGGTGCTCGAGGAGGCGCTCATGCTTCCGGCGCCCACGGACCGCGATGCCGCCGAGCGCGAACTCAACCAGCTTGTGCGCCAGATCAACAACCTTGGTCCCGTTAACCAAGTTGCCATGGAGGAGTACGAGCAGCTCAAGCGCCGCGCCGATTACATCGAGGAGCAGCTGGCCGATCTGGAGAGCGCGCGCAAGGCGCTCACCAAGATCACCGTGGCTATCGACCGTAAGATGCGCAAGGCGTTCCTGGTGACGTTTGAGAAGGTCGATGCGAACTTCCGCGAGATCTTCGCCATGCTCTTCCCGGGCGGTCAGGCTCATCTGGAGATGACCGATCCCGAGCATCCTGCCGAGACGGGTATCGAGGTCGTGGCGCAGCCGCGCGGCAAGCGCATCACCAAGATGATGCTCATGTCGGGCGGCGAGAAGAGCCTGACGGCGCTCGCCCTGCTCTTTGCTGTGTACCGCACGCGCACGGTGCCGTTCTATGTGCTAGACGAGGTCGAGGCGGCACTCGATGACGCCAACCTGTCCAAGCTTATCGGCGCACTCGACGTGTTGCGTTCCGATACGCAGCTCTTGGTCATTTCGCATCAGCGCCGTACTATGGAGGACGCTGACGTCCTCTATGGCGTCTCGATGCAAGCCGACGGCGTCAGTCGCGTCGTCTCGCAAAAACTCGATCGCGAAACCGGAAAGGTCGTGAATGCATAATGGGATTCTTTGACGCTCTCTCGCGCGGACTTGAGCGCAGTCGCGAGGCCCTCAACGAGGTCTTTTACTTTGGCGGCGAGGTCGACGAGGATTTTTGGGAGGACCTAGAGGACACCCTCGTTATGGGTGACATGGGTGCCGAGGTCGCGATCAAGGTGTCCGATGACCTGCGCGATGCCGCGGCCAAGAAGAACCTCAAGACCGCTCCTCAGCTTCGCCGTGCCCTGGCCGAGCAGCTTGAGCAGCACTTTGTGCCCATCGAGCACGATCCGTTCTCCGATACGCCGAGCTGCGTGTTGTTTGTCGGTATCAACGGTGCCGGCAAGACCACCACGGTCGGTAAGATCGCGAGCGCCATGTCCGCCCGCGGCAAGAACGTCGTGATCGGTTCTGCCGATACGTTCCGCGCTGCCGCCATCGAGCAGCTCGATGTGTGGGGCCAGCGCGCTGGCGTCCCCGTCATCAAGCGCGACCGCGGCTCCGACCCGGCAAGTGTTTGCTACGACGTGCTCGACGAGGCCGACAAGCGCGGCAGCGACCTGGTGCTTATCGATACCGCCGGCCGTCTGCACACGAGCCCTGAGCTCATGCGCGAGCTTGCCAAGGTGGTCAATGTGACCCGTAAGCGCGCCGCCAATATGGCCGCCGGTCCCATGCCGGTTTCGGTCGTGCTTGTGATCGACGCCGCGACGGGCCAAAACGGTCTGAACCAGGCGCTCGAGTTTAACGAGGCGCTTGGCCTGGACGGTATTATCATGACAAAGCTCGACGGCACGGCAAAGGGCGGTATCGCCATGGCCGTGGCCGAGAAGCTCAAGCTCCCGATCCTGCGCGTGGGCGTGGGCGAGCAGGTCGATGACCTGCAGGAGTTCAATGCCAAAGATTTCTGCCGCGCCCTGGTGGGCGAGTCCAATTAAGGAGTGACTAGTGTTTGATTCTCTGAGCGATCGCCTCAACGACACATTTGACCGCCTGCGCGGCAAGGGCAAGCTGACCGAGGTCGATATCACCTCGGCCATGCGCGACATTCGCATGGCGCTGCTCGAGGCCGACGTCAACTTCAAGGTCGTCAAGGAGTTCGTCGCCAAGACCAAGGAGCGCTGCATGACCGCCGAGGTCATGGAGTCGCTGTCGCCGGCGCAAAACGTCGTCAAGATCGTGCTCGACGAGCTCACCGAGATGCTCGGCTCCACCGAGAGCAAGCTCGTCTTTAGTAACCGCATTCCCAATGTCATCATGCTCGTGGGCCTGCAGGGCTCCGGTAAGACCACGGCTGCTGTAAAGCTGGCCTACCTGCTCAAGAAGCAGGGTCGCTCGCCGTTGCTCGCCGCGTGCGACGTCTACCGTCCCGCTGCTGCCGACCAGCTGGCCACGCTCGGTGGCGAGATCGGCGTACCGGTCTTCCGCGGCGACGGTGCGCACCCGGTCGATATCGCCAAGGGCGCCATCCAGGAGGCCGTCGACCACCTGCGCGACGTGGTCATCGTCGATACCGCCGGACGTCTTCAGATCGACGAACAGATGATGCAGGAGGCCGTGGACATCAAGAAGGCCGTCAAGCCCGATCAGGTGCTGATGGTCGTCGATGCCATGACCGGTCAGGATATCGTCAACGTCGTCTCGACCTTCGCCGAGCGCACCGACTTTGACGGCGTGATCATCTCCAAGCTCGACGGCGACGCCCGTGGCGGCGGCGCGCTTTCCGTGCGCCAGGTGACCGGCAAGCCCATCAAGTTTGTGAGCATGGGCGAGAAGCCCGATTCGCTGGAGCCGTTCTACCCCGATCGTATGGCCAAGCGCATTCTGGGTATGGGCGACGTTGTCGGCATTATCGAGAAGGCCCAGGAGGCCGCCGATGCCGAGCAGCTCGAGGCCGCTGAGCGCATGCTGCGCGAGGGCTTTACCATGAACGACATGCTCGACCAGATGAAGGCCGTCAAGAAGATGGGCGGCATGAAGGGCATTCTGGGCATGCTCCCCGGTGGCCAGCGTGCGCTTAACCAGATGGGTGGCAACCTGGACGAAGGTATCTTCGATAAGAACGAGGCCATCATCATGTCGATGACCAAGGAGGAGCGCCTTCGCCCCTCCATCATCAACGGCCAGCGCCGTGCCCGCATTGCCAAGGGCGCCGGCGTGACCCCCACCGAGGTCAATAGCCTTATGAAGCAGTGGGGCGAGATGAATAAGATGATGGGCCGCATGCGCACGATGGCCAATCAGGCGCAGGCCGGCGGCAAGAAGGGCAAAAAGGGTAAGAAGGGCAAAAAGATGCGCATGCCCAATATTCCCGGCCTAGATGCCATGGGTCTGGGCGGTATGGGTGGCCTGGGAACGGGCGGCCCCAAGTCCGATATGGACCTGCTGCGTCAAATGGAAGCGCAGATGCGCAATAAGAAGTAACGACTGGTTGAGTCGTGTATGACGAAGGCCGCCTGGATGGTGTTCCAGGCGGCCTTCGCCGTTCGTTCATGAGTTGTTGCGCTTGTGGAAGCTTGCTGTCGCCAGGTCACTTGGCGTTAGTGGCAGCCGCAGCCCTCGTGTCCATCATGGTCGTGATGGCCGTGGCAGCCGCAGGACTCGCCATGGTCATGGGCGTGCTCGTGGTTGTGTCCGTGGCAGTCGCAGGTGGCTTCGCCGGTCTGCGCGAGCGTGCCCGCTATGAGGGCTTCGACGCAAGCATCGCAGTTGCCTTGGGCTCCTGCATAGACGGTGATGCCGGCCTGGGCGAGTGCATTGATGGCTCCGCCTCCGATGCCGCCGCAGATGAGCGTGTCAACGCCACCGTTGGCGAGCAGGCCCGCCAAGGCGCCGTGGCCGGTGCCACCGGTGCCTACGACCTGCTCGTTGAGCACCTTGCCATCCTGGATGTCATAGATCTTGAACTGCTCGCTGCGGCCAAAGTGCATAAAGATGTTGCCGTTGTCGTACGTCGTTGCCACCCTCATGGCGTCGACCTCCTTTGCTTGCCATGCGGCCGTTGTCGTGGTGATGGGGGAGTACGCGATGTTGCCGCCATCGATGACGATCGCCCGTCCATTGACCAGCGCATTTGCCACCTTGCGATGCGCGCGGCTGCAGATTGCCGCCACCGTGGCGCGGGCAATGCCCATGCGCTGGGCGACTTCCTCCTGATTGAGGCCTTCCAGGTCGCACAGCCGCAGGACTTCGAGCTCGTCGACCGTCATCTCGATGGCGTCTCCGCTGGCAAGACCGTCAGGGGTAAAGCCGCGATATTCGGGGATGATCCCGACGCGGCGCAATTTTTCGCGTCTTCCTGCCATACGTGCTCCTTATCTGACATATGTCAACAATAGAATAGCGAACGTACGGATTTGCGCAAGGAACTTCTGGCATATGTCAGAAAATGAGGGCTTATGTTTGGGCTGTGGGGCCGCGTGCGCCTGGGCTACAATGAATCTCGCTTATAGGCGACTGACAGGAGGGTCAATGAGCAAGGCTGATCAACAGTTTGTAACCATGTGTCGCGATATCTTGGACCATGGCACCACCACCGAGGGCCAAAAGGTCCGTCCGGTGTGGGAGGACGGCACCCCTGCCTATACCATTAAAAACTTTGGCGTTACGGCACGCTATGACCTACGTGAGGAGTTCCCCGCGCTCACCCTGCGTCGTACGGCCCTCAAATCTGCTATGGACGAGATTCTGTGGATCTATCAAAAGAAGTCCAATAACGTGCATGATCTTAACAGCCATATTTGGGATGAGTGGGCCGACGAGACCGGCTCCATCGGCAAGGCCTACGGGTATCAGATTGGGCAGAAGAGTCATTATGCCGAGGGCGACTTTGACCAGATGGACCGCGTGCTGTACGACCTTAAGCACACGCCGTACAGCCGCCGCATTATGACGAACACCTATGTGTTTAGCGATCTGTCCGAGATGCACCTGTATCCGTGCGCCTACAGCGTGACGTATAACGTCACGCAGTGCCCTCAGGATGACAAACCGACGCTCAATATGATTCTCAACCAGCGCAGCCAGGACATTTTGGCCGCGAACAACTGGAACGTGTGCCAGTACGCCATTTTGCTGATGATGGTCGCGCAGTCTGTCGATATGATTCCCGGCGAGCTGCTGCATGTGATCGCCGACGCCCATATCTACGACCGTCATGTCGATATCGTCCGCGAGCTTATCGAGCGTCCGCAGTTTGCGGCTCCCAAGGTAACGCTTAACCCCGATGTGCATGATTTCTACGCGTTTACGACCGATGACCTGATCGTTGAGGGCTATGAGCACGGTCCGCAGGTCAAGAACATTCCCATCGCGGTGTAGGTGATTTTGTTGACTTGTAAGCTTTCCGCCATCGTCGCCGTGTGCGATGATTGGGGCATTGGGTGCGAGGGCGACATGGTCGTCTCCAATCGCGCCGATATGCGCCATTTTGTGGCGTGTACCAAGGGGTGTCCGGTCATTATGGGACGCAAGACGCTGCTCAGTTTTCCCGGTGGGCGTCCGCTCAAGAACCGCAGTAATATCGTGCTCACACGCGATAAGAGTTTTGCTCCCGAGGGCGTCGACGTGGTGCACAGTGTCGACGAGGCACTCGCCGCGGTTGCCGATGAGCCCGTTGCCTGGGTGATCGGTGGCGGCGAGGTGTATCGGCAATTTTTGCCGTATTGCGCCGAGGCCGAGGTCACGCACAACCATTGCACCCATGCCGTGGACACGTACTTCCCCGACTTGGACGCCGATCCCGCGTGGGAGATTGCGCGGCGTGGCGGCGTTGCCACGATTGCCTCGGGCGAGGGCGACGAGGGCGTCGATTATGAGTTCGTGACGTATCGCCGCGTTGAGGCGTAAATCGTCTGGCGTGAACGGTATCATCGGGTTGATTGAATGCATGGGGCGGCGCTTAGCGTCGCCTCGTTTGGTATAGATGTGCTGTAAAGAAGGGTGCGGGCTGGCTGCTATGACTGATGCCGTTGAGGTTCTGCGAATTGATTCGCTCGAGGACGAGCGGCTCGATGCCTACGTGCGACTGACCGAGCGCGAGCTGCGCTGCGTGCTGGAACCTCAAAAGGGCATCTTTATCGCCGAGAGTGCCAAGGTTATTGAGCGCGCGGTGCGTGCCGGATACGAGCCGGTGAGCTTTCTTTTGGGCGAACGCTGGCTCGACCAGATGATGCCGCTGTTTGAGCGCCTGGTTGTGCGCGAGGGCGCAGGTCCGGTTCCTGTGTTCGTGGCTTCCATGGAACTCATGGAGCAGCTAACGGGCTTTAACGTGACGCGCGGTGCGCTCGCGGCGTTTCGTCGCCCGCGGCAGATTCCGGTTGATGAGTTCTTGGGTGGCGTCGTCGAGGCGGCGGGGGAGCGCCCGGTGCGCGTGTGCGTGCTCGAGGGTATTGTCGATCACACCAATGTTGGCGCGATTTTCCGCTCGGCTGCCGCATTGAACGTTGACGGTATTTTGGTCAGTCCGACGTGCTGCGACCCGCTGTACCGTCGCTCGGCCCGCGTGAGCATGGGCACGGTGTTTCAGGTGCCGTGGACGCGTATTGGCAGCGAGGCTCGTGTGTGGCCGCACGATGGCCTGGCGGTACTGCACGAAGCCGGTTTTTCGTGCGCTGCGATGGCGCTGACGGACGACTCCGTTTCGCTGGACGATCCTGCGCTGCAGGAGGTTGATCGCCTGGCGATCTTTATGGGCACCGAGGGTGCCGGCCTGGGCGCCAAGACTATCGCGGGCTGCGACCGAGCCGTGCGCATTCCGATGGCGCACGGGGTCGATTCGCTCAACGTGGCCGCGGCGAGTGCCGTCGCCTTTTGGCAGCTGTGTCCGCACGTGAGCAACGAGTATCACTACCAGCCGGGGCTGTATCACTAGGCAGATAGTTTGCACCGGGCTCTGACTCGGGGTGTTTCGGTCGACGTCGGTCGGTGCTAAGCTGCTATTAGCTTAGGTCTTTAATTACTGTTTTGTCGGTTGACGTACGCTTTTGGGGAGGGCGTGTGGCTAAGAAATCTACGGCTATCGATGTAACGCAGGGTGTTATTTGGCAGCAGCTGCTTTCGCTGTGCGTTCCCATCTTTTTTAGTTCGTTTTTTCAGCAGGCCTACACGCTTATCGGTACCTATATCGTCGGTCAGTTTGGCGGCAAGCTCGCGCTAGGTGGCATTCAAGCTACGATGGTGCTCACCGAGCTCTGCATTGGCTTTTGCGTTGGCGTCGGCGCCGGCTGCGCGGTCATTACCGGTCAGTATTTTGGTCAGCACGATGATGAGCGACTGAGCCGTTCGGTCCATACGGCCATGACGCTCGCGCTGGTGGGCGGTATCGTTTTCTCGATTCTTGGCATAGTGTTCGTTGAGCCCATGCTGGTGCTTATGAACACTCCGCATGAATTATTGGCCGAGGGCGTGGCCTATGCTCGTTGCTATTTTGCCGCCATGGTTGCGGCGCTGCTGCTCAATATGGGAACGGCACTGCTGCGCGCCGTGGGCGACACGCGCGGGCCTGCCGTGATCATTGCCTCTGGCTGCCTGGTTAACGTGGTGCTGGATATCATTTTTGTCGCTGTGTTGCATATGGAGGCGCTGGGCTGTGGCATCGCAGTGGCGCTGACCATTTGCTCCAATGCAACGATGATCGTGTTGCGCATGATGCGCGCTCCGGGTGCATGGCGTCTTTCGCTGTCTAAGCTCGGCATCGATCGCGGTATTTGCAAGAGTATGATCTCGTGTGGTCTGCCACTCGGTTTTCAATCGGCTGCCTATTCGATCTCGAACGTGCTGATCCAGGTGTCGGTTAATTCGTTTGGCGCCGATGTCACGACTGCTTGGGGTCTATCTGGGCGCCTGGATGGCATTATCTGGATGGTGACCGAGGCGCTCGGCGTATCGATCACTACGTTCTCGGCGCAGAACTTTGGCGCGCGCAATTACGAGCGCATGCGCAAGGGATATCACACGTCGCTCGTGCTTTCGTTTATGCTCATTGGTGGCCTGTCTGCCGTGCTCCTGGTGTTCTCGGGTCCTCTGTCGCGTTTGTTTGTCGACGATGCTTCGATTTCGGCGTACACCACGACGATTCTTCATTTCATCGCGCCGTTCTACGCGATCTTCTCGATTATCGAAAACGCGTCGGGCTCCATTCGCGGTGCCGGCGTGAGCTTGCAGCCCATGCTGCTCACGATTTTTGGCACTGTCGTGCTCAGGGTGATCTGGGTGTTTGCGATTATGCCGTTCGATCCGTCGCTTGAGCACCTGCTGCTGGTTTACCCCGTAACCTGGGTAATCACCGCCATGATGTTCACCGTCTACCATCACAGCGGCAACTGGCTCGGCCGCGCCACTGCCTAGCCATTGGGGACGTCCGCAATGGCTAGTATTCGATGCCTTGGCGGGCTAGGAGGCCTTCGTCGAAGTAGTGTTTGACGGGGCGCATTTCGGTGACTAAGTCCGCGAGGTCGGCCAACGGCAGCAGCCCGCGGCCGGTCAGTACGAGCTCTGTGGTGTCGGGTTTCATCGCGATCAGCGCTTCCATATCCTCGCGTGTCACAAAACCTCGGCGCATGGCTTCTCCGAGTTCATCCAAAATCAGAACGTCGACCTGTGATATCTGCTCGCGTGCGAGCTCCAGAATCTGTGCGGCGCAGGCCTCGGGTGTGTCGCGGTCGGCTTGTACGATGCGCAGACCCAAACGGGGCGCCGCATCATGCTCGGCGCAGTGCAGTTTCTTGGCAAACTGCAGCATAAACACGTCGAGTCCGTAGCCCGTCGCGCGCAAGGCGAGCCCCAAAGCAGCCGTCGTCTTGCCCTTGCCGTCGCCCGTATAGATTTGAACCTTGCCGACTTCCAGTGATGCCATCTCTGTCCTTTCGTGCCCAGCGTCGGTTTATCGCCGTTCGGGTTGGGTATTCTAGAAAGCATTATCAACCCCAGTAGATGGAGTTCAAACAGATGGAGATGGATGACAACAAACGTAGACGGAATATGATCCTCTACGTGCTCATCGCCTTCGTCGTCTACCTCGTGCTCTCGACCGTTCTGTTCCCCAACATCGGTCACACGCAGCAGATTACGAAGACCGATTATTCGACGTTTGTCAAAGCGCTCGATAAGAAGAGTGTCGACAAGGTCGAGTACAACACGGACGATTACACGATTTATTACACCAAGAAGGGCGAGGACGAGAACATCGCCTACAAGACGACCGGTGTTCCGAATGACGCGGGCTTTACCGATCGCGTGCTTGAGTCCGGTGCTTCACTGGAGTCGGTCGTTCCCGATAAGAACTCGGGTCTGATGACCTACTACCTGCTCACCCTTATCCTTCCCATGGCGATTTTCTTCCTGATCGGCTGGTGGCTCAACCGCCGCATGAAGAAGGCCATGGGCGATGACGGTCCGTCGATGAACTTTGGCGGCGGCGGTTTTGGCGGCGGCGGACTGGGTAAGTCCGGCGCGCGCGTGATCGCCTCCAAGGACGTGGGCGTGACCTTTAAGGACGTCGCCGGCCAGGAAGAGGCCAAGGAGTCCCTCAAGGAGGTCGTCGACTTTCTGGAGAAGCCGCAGCGCTACGAGGAGATTGGCGCCAAGCTGCCGCGCGGTGCTCTCCTTGTCGGCCCTCCGGGTACTGGTAAAACCCTGCTTGCCAAGGCTGTGGCCGGCGAGGCGGGCGTGCCGTTCTTTAGTATTTCTGGTTCTGAGTTCGTCGAGATGTTCGTCGGCCGCGGTGCCGCTAAGGTGCGCGATCTGTTTAAGCAGGCCAAGGAAAAGGCCCCGTGCATCGTCTTTATCGATGAGATTGATACCATCGGCAAGAAGCGCGATGGCGGCGGCTTTAGTGGCAACGACGAGCGCGAGCAGACGCTCAACCAGCTGCTGACCGAGATGGACGGCTTCGATAACCACAAGGGTATTGTCGTTCTCGCTGCTACCAACCGTCCCGACAGCCTTGATCCGGCCCTGTTGCGCCCCGGTCGTTTTGACCGCCGTATCCCCGTTGAGCTGCCCGACCTGACCGGCCGTAAGAACATTCTTGAGTTGCATGCCAAGAGCGTGAAGACGCAGCCGCCGATTGACCTGACCGCGATTGCCCGCGCCACGCCCGGTGCCTCGGGTGCGGACCTGGCCAACATCATCAACGAGGGCGCCCTGCGTGCCGTCCGCGAGGGTCGCAAGCGTGCCACACAGGATGATTTTGAGGAGTCGGTGGAGGTCGTCATCGCCGGTCAGCAGCGCAAGTCCACGGTGCTGTCCGACCATGAGAAGCAGGTCGTTTCTTATCACGAGATCGGCCATGCCATCGTTGCCGCTCGCCAGAAGGGCTCTGCGCCGGTCACCAAGATCACCATCGTGCCGCGCACGAGCGGTGCTCTGGGCTACACCATGCAGGTCGAGGAGGATGAGCGCTTCCTGACCACACGTCAGGAGGTCCTGGACAAGCTCGCCGTCTATTGCGGTGGCCGTGCAGCCGAGGAGCTCATCTTTGGTGAGATGACGACCGGCGCAGCCAACGATATCGAGCAGGCCACCAAGCTCGCCCGTAACATGGTGACGCGCTTTGGTATGTCCGATGAGTTTGGCATGATGGCGCTCGGTACCGTTCAGAATGCGTACCTCAACCAGGACACGTCGCTCACCTGCGCCCCCGGTACGGCCGAGCGCGTGGACGCGATTGTCGCCAAGCTGATCGAGGATGCGCACGACCGCGCTTTGCAGATTCTGAAGGAGAACAAGTTTAAGCTCCACGAGCTGGCTCGTTATCTGTATAAGAAGGAGACCATCACGGGCGAGGAGTTCATGAACCTCCTCACGCGCGAGAATCCGCTGATGCCCAAGCAGCAGTAAAGCCGCGGCCGAGCCAGTAAACGCCGACGCCCCATTTGAGCAGCTTTCTCAAATGGGGCGTTTTGCTTGAGAGGGATGGAAATGAAGATCGTGGTGAGCGCCTGCTTGATGGGCGAGAGCTGCAAGTATAACGGGCTCGACAACTACCATCGCGAGTTGGTCGAGGCCTGCGAGCGTACAGGGACCGAGGTCCTCTTGGTGTGCCCTGAGGTCTTTGGGGGCCTGCCCACGCCGCGCAAGCCGTCCGAGATTGTGAACGGAGAGGTTCGTACCTGCGAGGGCATATCGGTCGATCGCGAATTTCGCCTGGGTGCCCAACGAGCGCTCGATATGTGCGAGCAGGCGGGCGGGCCGGAAGAGATCGCCGCGTGCATCCTGCAGGACCGTAGTCCCTCGTGCGGCGCGGGTCGCATCTACGACGGAACATTCAGCGGCACCCTTACGGCGGGCAACGGCGTCTTCGTTGATTTACTGCTCCGCCACGGTTATCGCGTGATCCCGGCTAGCGAGTTCGACCCCAGCATGCTGGAGCAATAAAAAACCACCACAAAGGTGCCTGTCCCCTTTGTGGTGGTTTTGGGCCAGCCCTAGAGCGTGTGGCCGTAGGCGTTGGCGGCTTTGATGGCGGCGGCGAACTTCTCGTCGGTGAAGGGCTCAGGGTTTCCCTGTTTCCACTCGTTGGTGGCGTGCGCGTGCTCGCACAGGGCCGGGATGTCGGCCACGGAAAGCCCGACCTGCTCCAGCGTCACGGGCAGCCCCATCTGCTTGTTAAAGGCGGCATAGCGCTCAAGGTTCTCGGTGTCGCCCGTGTAGGCGAACAACACGAGCACGCCCAGGCTCACAACCTCGCCGTGCAGGTAGGTGCCCTCACGCGGAATGCTGCAGGTGGCGTTGTAGAACGCGTGCGCCACGCTCGAGTTGTAGTAGTAATCGTTCTGGTTGGTCAGGTTCGAGACATAGCCCGTGTTGACCACGATGTCGAGCGCGATCTGCTTGACGGCCTCGCTCGACAGGTCCTGGCGCACGTCCTCAAGACCCTGGACGCCGTAGGTAAACAGCGGCTCGGAGCAGGTGTGGGCGAGTGCCAGGCCAAGACCGGCGGTGTGCTCTAAATTACCGGCGCTCGTGGCGTACTCGACCTCGGGCTGCTTAGACAGGGCATCGCCCACGCCGGCCCAGAAGTACTCCGCCGGTGCCTCGGCGATGATCTTGGGGTTGATGAAGATGTGCGCCGGTCGGTTGGGGTACGAATAGCCCTCGAGCGAGCCGTCGTCGTTATACACGACGGCAATGGCGGTCGCAGCGGAGCAGTTGGAGCAAATCGTCGGCACCGTAAAGACGATCTTCTTGAGCTCGATGGCTGCGGTCTTCACGGTGTCGAGCGCCTTGCCGCCGCCGCAAGCAATGAGCACGTCGGCTTCCTGGCAGGCGGGGGAGTTTACGACCTTGGCGATATTGGCGCGCGTACTGTTGGTGCCGTAGACGCGCGTCTCCAGAATCTCGACGTCGGTACCCGCTAGCGCAGCTTTGATACCGGGAAGTGCTGCGGCCAGTGCCCGCTTGCCACCGATGATCGCGACCTTGGTCGCTCCGTACTCCGCCAGTGCGGTGGGCAGCTCGTCAAAGCAATCCTCGCCAACGGTGTAGTCGCTCATTCCAATCGTGCGCATAGCAACCTTCTTTCGTTCGATAAAGTGCTTTCAGGTATTTTGCTCCAAGAGAAGGTCCACAGCCGCGAGAAATTTCGAACGTATAAAACCAGTGTTGAGGGTTTTTCGCCGGCGCGGAACGTGCTAGCATACTCCGCATAAGCGTTGATGGGGACGAGTAGTCGGCCGTCCGCATGCTACAGAGAGCGGGGAGCGCTGAGAACCCGTGCATGCAACTGATGAAAATCACCCCGGAGCTGCGGTCCCAACGGACGTGCCGCGCAGGTTCGTCTTAGTAGACATCGCCGAGATGGCCGTCGATACAGGCCAGCCGAGTAACGGATGCGAGCGCGCGAATACGCGGGCGAGGGCATCTAAGCTGGGTGGTTAAGCGAAGAGCTTTTACGGGCAGACTGCCTGTTTTGTGGCGCTTCGTCCCAGCTTGTAGGGACGGGCGCTTTTTTGGTGCCCAGAGGGCGTGCGCGCCCACGACATGAAAGGGGTACCGTGGCAAACGAGTACAAGCAGACGATGAATCTGCCCAAAACCGGATTTCCCATGCGTGCCGGTCTTTCCAAGTCCGAGCCCAAGCGACTCAAGGACTGGCAGGACAACAAGGTCTACGAGCAAGTTCTAAAGAAGAACGAGGGTCACAAGAAGTTCGTGCTGCACGACGGCCCTCCGTACGCCAACGGCCCGATCCACATCGGCCACGCCATGAACAAGATCTCCAAGGACATGATCAACCGTTACTGGATGATGCAGGGCTATGAGGTTCCCTATGTCCCCGGTTGGGACTGCCACGGTCAGCCGATCGAGCACAAGGTCGAGGAGAAGCTCGGCACCGAGAAGTTCAACCAGACCTCCACGGCTAAGATCCGCGAGCTTTGCAACAAGTTCGCTGTCGAGAACATCGAGCTCCAGAAGGCTGGCTTCCGTCGCCTTGGCGTGCTTGGCGACTGGGACAACCCGTATCTGACGCTCTATCACCAGCATGACGCCGCCGACATTGAGGTCTTCAAGGCCATGTTCGATAAGGGCATGATCTATCGCGGTCATAAGCCCGTCCACTGGTGCAAGCACTGCCACACCGCACTCGCCGAGGCTGAGATCGAGTACTCCGACGAGACGAGCCCGTCCATCTTCGTGCGCTTTGAGATGACCTCCAAGCCCGCCGGCCTCGAGAACTTCGACGGCCCGGTCGACTTTATCATCTGGACGACCACGCCGTGGACCATCCCCTCCGACCAGGCAGTTTCCCTCAAGCCCGGTGCCGCCTACGTCGCCGTTGAGCACGACGGCCGCGCCGAGGTCATGCTCGAGGACCTGGCTCCCAAGTGCTGCGAGGAGTTTGGCTGGGAGTACACCCCGGTCATGGTCGACGGCAAGCCCTATGTGGTTCCCGCCGAGACCTTCCACCACATCCACTACAAGCAGCCGATCTTTGACGGTGTCGAGGGCGTGGCGCTGCTGGCCGATTATGTTGGTGTCGACGACGGTACCGGTATCGTCCACAACTCGCCCGGCCACGGCGTCGACGACTACTTTGCCTGCCTCAAGGAGGGCATCACCGACATCTGCATGCCGGTCGATGACGACGGCAAGTTCTACACCGGTGAGGAGTTTGGCACCGGTGGCCCCTTCAGCGGTATGGACACCGATGAGGCCAACCCGCACATCATCGAGTTCCTGCGCGAGCGCGGCACCCTGGTCCTCGAGAAGAAGATCACGCACAGCTATCCGCACTGCTGGCGCTGCAAGCACCCGGTGCTCTTCCGTGCTACCGACCAGTGGTTTGTCTCGATGGACAAGACCGGCTTGCGCGAGCAGGCTGGCAAAGAGGTCCGCGAGAACGTTAAGTGGTATCCGGCCCACGCGGCCAACCGCATCGGCGCCATGGTCGAGCAGCGTCCCGACTGGTGCATCAGCCGTCAGCGCAACTGGGGCGTGCCTATCCCCAGCTACACTTGCGTCGACTGCGGTGAGAAGGTCATGAACGACGCCACGCTCGACGCCGTCATCAAGCTCTTCCACGAGAAGGGCTCCGACGCTTGGTTCACCGACGCTCCCGAGAGCTACCTGGGCGAGGCCTGCGTCTGCCCCAAGTGCGGCGGCCATCACCTCAAGGCCGATAAGGACATCCTCGACGTGTGGTGGGATTCCGGCGTCTCCTGGAAGGCCGTCTGCGAGTATCGCCCTGAGCTTGAGTACCCGGCGGATGTGTACCTCGAGGGCTCCGACCAGCATCGTGGTTGGTTCCAGAGCTCGCTGCTCACCTCGGTGGGTGCCAACGGCCACGCCCCGTACAAGGCAGTCGTCTCGCAGGGCTTCACCCTCGACGGCCAGGGCCGCAAGATGTCCAAGTCGCTCGGCAACGTCATCGACCCCAACAAGGTCTGCGACGAGATGGGCGCCGACATCATCCGTCTGTGGGTTGCGTCCGTCGATACCAGCTCCGACGTGTCCATCGACCACGAGATTCTTGCTCGTACGTCCGATGCCTACCGTCGTTTCCGCAACACGCTGCGCTTCCTGCTCTCCGAGCTCGAGGGCCAGTTTGAGCCCGAGACCGACGGCGTCGCCTTTGCCGACCTGCTGCCGCTCGACAAGCTCATGGTTGCCCGTCTGACCCAGGTCCAGGCCGAGGTCGACGACGCCTACGCCAGCTACGAGTTCCCGCGCGCCTACCGTGCGCTTTACGACTTCGTGGTTACCGAGCTTTCCAACGTGTACCTCGACGCCCTGAAGGACCGCCTGTACTGCGACAAGCCCGGCTCGCTCGAGCGCCGCAGCGCCCAGACCGTGCTTGCCGAGCTCTTCTCGATGCTCATGCGCGACCTGCAGCCGATCCTGTCCTACACGGTCGACGAGGCCATGGCCTATGCGCCCGCCGGCTGCGTCGATCACCAGAAGTACGCCGCGCTGCTCGATTGGTACAAGTCGCCCATCACGGTCGACGAGGCCAATGAGTTCGAGGGTGTGCTCGAGGCTTCGCTCGAGCTCCGTAGCGCTGTGACCAAGGCCCTTGAGGATGCCCGCTCCGCCGGCACCTTCACTAAGAGTCAGCAGGTCCGCGTCAAGGCGGTCGTTCCCGCCGAGATGTACGCGCTGCTGACCGGCGACAAGGCCGTCGACCTGGCCGAGTTCTACATCGTCTCCGATGTTGAGCTGACCCAGGGCGAGGAGCTTTCCGTTGCTATCGAGGCTGCCGAGGGCGAGTGCTGCGACCGTTGCTGGAACTATCGCACCACCGTCGGCGAGTACAACGGCCACGCTCATATCTGCAAGCGCTGTGCTGACGCTTTGTAGTTACGCGGTTTTACCAAACCGCGTAAGCGGTTGACGCTGCAAACCCGCCAGAGCGGCAATCTGCCTTTCAGCTTCGGCGGCATGATCAAAAGATCTATGCCGCCTTGCTTCAAGGCACCTTGCTCGCTCTGGCGGGTTTTCGCTCATATGACCCAATCCGCTG
>CBCTTO010000008.1:0-52136 GCA_965149855.1 uncultured Collinsella sp. | reverse complement strand
ATTCCCCTCAAGATGCGTGCACACATTGATATCAATAGGAGCTATGAAGAAGGGCGCCATTGCAACGATAAAGATCGACGAAAGCATCGCTCGGATATTGTTCGACTTGCGGGTTTGTTGCCGCCTTCGGCTCGCTTGGAGCTAATAGAGCAAATGAGGGCTGACGCCGGAGACTTCTTTGCGGACTTTTCTTCTTATGTAAATCGGCAGACCGATCGTAAAGAGAGAGCGCGTCTTCAGGACACATTATCGTTTCTCGAAAAGGTCTACCTATAGGCACCTTGATTCGTTATGTATGGCGAGGGGCTCTCCCGTTTGATGAGCGGGGGAGCCCCTTGTTGCTTTTTGATTGTCGTAACTAGCCAGAGGCTCGCCGGGATGGGACGCGGGGTTTGGTCGATCGCGAGTTCCGCACGAGCCGGAGAGCACTTAATGTGCTCTCCGTGCGAGCAGGACTGTCCGAGCAGGCGACCAAACCCCGCGCCCCGTCCCGGCGAGCGCTCGGGGACCGGTAGCTTACAGGTGCGAGACGATCAGTTCCATCTTGCCTTCGAGTTCGATCTGGTCCACGGTGCTCGGGGCCAGCAGGTGGCTTCCCTTGTGGACGGGGTCGCCGCAGACGGTGCCTTCGCCGTCGATGACCGACAGGCACATGAAGGGCCAGCGCTGGTCGAGGGTCTTGCTGCCGTCGACGCGCACGCGATCGACGGTGTAGCAGGGGCAAGACACGAGCTCGGTCACGCCATCCACCTCGGGCGCGGTCACCGTGCCGTCGGTCGGAGCCTGAGCATCAAAGTTTATGCAGTCGAGGCTCTGCTCAATGTGCAGGGGACGCAGTTTGCCGTCGGTGCCGGGGCGGTCGTAATCGTACAGGCGATACGTCACGTCGCACGACTGCTGCGTTTCCAAAATGAGCGTGCCGGCCTTGATGGCGTGAACGGTACCGGAATCAATCTGGAAAAAGTCGCCCTTGTGAATCGGCAACACGTTGAGCATGTCGTCCCAACGTCCTTCCTCGATCATTTGTGCGGCCTCGGCGCGGTCCTTGGCACGCTGGCCGACGATGATCGTGGCGTCGGGCTCGCAGTCCAGCACATACCAACACTCGGTTTTGCCCAGGCTACCGTTCTCGTGCTCGGCAGCGTACTCGTCGTTGGGATGAATCTGGATCGAAAGGTCGTCCTTGGCGTCCAGAATCTTAATGAGCAGCGGGAACTCCTTGCCCTCGCAATTGCCAAAGAGCTCGCGGTGCTCGGCCCACAGCCATGACAGCGTGTGACCGGCGTACGGACCCTCAGCGATCTGGCAGTCGCCGTTGGGGTGTGCCGAGATGGCCCAGCACTCACCGATGGGGCCCTCGGGAATGTCGTAGCCAAACACGGTCTCCAGCTGGCGGCCGCCCCAGATCTTCTCGTGGAAGATCGGCGTGAGTTTAATCAAATCGGACATGTGCATACTCCCATAAGGTTGTGCGGGCGCCGCGTAAGACGACTCAAAACGAGCACCCACCGGATAACAAAGCTAGGCCAGCGTTACGTTGTGCAGCTCAAAGCGGTCGCCTACGTTGTGCGAGATAGAATATTCAAACGCGGTGCCGCTATCCAAGAAGCCAATCTGGTTGAGTTCGAGCAAGGGAGAGCCGGGTTTGGTATCCAGGCGCTCAGCCTCTTCCTCAGTTGCCGCGACGGCGCGGATGGTGCGATGGAAGCTCGAAATCTTCAGCCCGCATTGCTCGCGGATAAAGCCGTAGACCGATCCGTACAGGTCCTTCTTTTTAAGGCCCGGGATCAGTTCGAGCGGCATATAGGTGTACTCGATGACGATGGGCTTCTCGTCGACCTGGCGCACGCGCACGATGTGATAGGCGAAGTCATCCTCGGCCATTCCCAGCTGGGTCGCAACCTCTGCCGGCGGATTGACGATCGAGAAATCGTAGACCACCGAGGTCACTTTCTCCCCGCGATGCTCGTACGAAAAGCCTTGGGCGCGGTCGTTCTTGCCTTGGAAAAACACCTGGCCGGGAAGCCCCGCTGTGTCCTTGACGTAGGTGCCCGATCCTCGCCGACTGGTGATCAAGCCCTCCTCGGTAATCTGCTCAATCGCACGTTTGACGGTGATCTTAGAAACGCTATAGAGCTCGCAAAACTCTACGACGGTGGGTAACTTATCGCCCGGCTTAAGGGCGCCGTCCTCGATGCTTCGACGGATATCTGCAGCTATCGCCTCGTATTTGGGAATCATGCAATCCTCCCTTCATATTTGCGTTGAATATTAAGAAAGTATACCTACTTAAAAAGCATCCATATGGCTTTCATGAAAGAAGTTCGATAAAGAAAAGTTAAAAAGACGCTTTACACAATAAATTAGAGCGCTATAGTTATAGACAACAAGCGAGATGCATTGGCGTTTGCTTGTGCTGTTTGGGGACGGTTTTGTTTTGGCAGGTTGGATATCGGTATGACCGGTGCGCGCCCGCGCCGGATAACCTGCCAAAGCAAACCCGTCTCCAACCGGAAGCTCTAGAACACGAAAGCGAGGACTTTGATGACGCAGTATCAGCTGCCCAACGACTTCTTCTTTGGCGCTGCTATGTCCGGCCCGCAGACTGAGGGTCAGTGGAACCAGGGCGGCAAGCTCGAGAACCTGTGGGACACCTGGTCCATCCAGGATCTGGGTTCGTTCTACAACTGCGTTGGCTCTTATGCCGGCAATGACTTTATGGCCAAGTACCAGGAAGACTTTCGCATTTTGAAGGACTTGGGCCTGAATACCTTTCGCACTTCCATCCAGTGGAGCCGTCTGCTCGATGCCGACGGCAACCTAAATGAGGAGGGCGCTGCGTGGTATCACGAGCTGTTCCGCGCTTCTCGCGAGGCCGGCCTGGAGCCGTTCGTCAACCTGTACCACTTTGACATGCCCACCTACCTCTTTAACCGTGGCGGCTGGGAGAGCCGTGAGGTCGTCGAGGCTTACGCGCATTACGCCGACGTCGCCTTCCACGAGTTTGGCCAGGAGATCAAGTACTGGTTCACCTTTAACGAGCCCATCGTCGAGCCCGAGCAGCGCTATCAGGAGGGCGTGTGGTTCCCGCAACTCCACGACTTTAGCCGCGCCCGCACCGTGCAGTATCACATTTCGCTGGCGCATTCGCTGGCTGTGGCCAACTACCGCCGTGCCTATGACGAGGGCGCCGTTCGCAGCGATGCTAAGATCGGCATGATTAACTGCTTCACTCCGGTCTACACCAAGGAGAACCCCAGCGAGGCAGACCTCGAGGCCGTGCGTATGACCAGCGGCATTAACAATCGCTGGTGGCTCGACCTTATTACCAAGGGCGAGCTTCCTGCCGACGTGCTCGACAGCCTGGCCGAGGGCGGCGTTAAGCTCCCGTTCCGTGCCGGCGACCAAGAGATTCTCAAGCAGGGTGTTGTCGACTGGCTCGGCTGCAACTACTACCACCCCACGCGTGTTCAGGCACCGGCGAGCAAGGTCGACCAGTACGGCCTGCCGCACTTTGCCGACGAGTACGTATGGCCCGACGCCGTTATGAACGAGAGCCGCGGCTGGGAGATCTATCCGCAGGGCCTCTACGACTTTGGCATGGACTGCGCTAAGAACTACCCCGATCTTGAGTGGTTCGTTTCCGAGAACGGCATCGGCATCATGGACGAATACAAGAACCGTGACGCCGAAGGAACCATCCAGGATGACTACCGCGTCGACTTTGTACGCCAGCACCTGGAGTGGGTTGCCAAGGCAATCGCCGAGGGCGCCAAATGCCGGGGCTATCACTACTGGGCCGTCATCGATAACTGGTCTTGGGCCAATGCCTTTAAGAACCGTTACGGCTTTGTCGAGGTCGATCTGATGGATGGCTATAAGCGCCGCCTTAAGAAGTCGGCAGCCTGGCTCAAACAGGTTGCCACGACCCACGTGGTTGATTAGCGACCGGGCGAACGCCCAGACCGCGCGCCGCCGCGCGCAACACATGGCACATCTGGTGGCAGAGGGCGACAGACCACCGTGCGCATAGGAAAAGGCCGGATTTGAAAGTTAGGAGCAATCATGGCCAGTGACAACGGAAAGAGCTTCCTCGACAAGTTTGCCGAGGTCTCTGCGAAGGTGGGAAACCAGGTTCACCTGCGTTCCCTGCGTGACGCCTTCGCGACCATCACGCCGCTCTATATCCTTGCGGGTATCGCGGTTCTTATTAACAACGTCGTGTTCCCCCTGTTCCCGCTCGATGCGGCGGGCCTTGCCAACCTTCAGACCTGGGGTTCGGCAATTACGCTGGGCACCCTCAACGTCTCTGCCATTATCTTGGCCGGATTGATTGGCTACAGCCTCGCTAAGAACAAGCGTTTCGATAACCCGCTCGCTTGCGTGGTCGTCGCTATCTCTGCTTTCGTCATCATGATGCCGCAGCAGGTCACCGCCACGCTTGCCGCCACGAGCCCGCTGCTCACCGACAAGATCACCTCCGCCGAGGTCACGGGCGCCCTTTCGACTGCCAACACCGGCACCAACGGTCTGTTCTCGGCTATTATCATCGCCCTGCTTTCCGTCTCGCTCTTCATCAAGATTTCTGGCGTCGAGAAGCTTAAGGTTAAGCTGGGCGAGGGCGTGCCCCCCGCGGTCTCCAACTCCTTCAACGTCATGATCCCGATGCTGCTCAACCTCGCGATCTTCGCTCTTGCCGCGGCCCTGCTCGCCGTGTGCGCTGGCACCGATCTGTGCACCATCATCTCCACGTGCATCTCCAGCCCGCTCAAGAGCATCATGAACGCCGGTCCGTGGGCTGTTATCCTCATCTACACCCTTGCCAACCTGCTGTTCTGCGTCGGTATTCACCAGTCCACCATCTCTGGCGCTACCGTCGAACCGATCCTGACCATGCTCATCGTCGACAACATGGCTACCTTTGCCGCCGGTGGCACCATCCAGCCCGATCACTACATGAACATGCAGATCGTTAACAGCTTCGCCCTCATCGGCGGCTCGGGCTGCACTCTCATGCTCCTGCTCGACACGCTCCTGTTCTCCAAGAACAAGGCTTCCGAGACCGTTTCCAAGATGGCTATCCTGCCTGGTCTGTTCAACATCAACGAGCCGGTTATCTACGGTTACCCCATCGTGTACAACCTGCCGCTCATGATCCCGTTTGTCCTCCTTCCCGATCTGTTCATCGGCGTCACCTATGGCCTTACCTGCGCAGGCATCATCAGCCCCTGCATCGCCCAGGTGCCCTGGACTATGCCTCCCGTCATCAATGCTCTGCTCGCTACGGGCTTTGACTGGCGCGCCGGTGTGTGGCAGGCTCTCGAGATTGTCATTGGCATGGCCGTCTACCTGCCCTTTATGAAGATTTCCGAGAAGGCAATCGCCAAGCAGGAGGCTCTCGCCGAGTAGAACGCCTAACGTTCGTCCCTTTCACCTTTGCGGGCGCCGGTACGCGGTGCCGGTGCCCGCGGCTCTCTCCCTTGCGTAAAGATACAGGGGAGTGGGCACAATAGCCGCAAGGAATAAAACCAGTTGTCGTCTGCGCGCCGCGCAGTTATAAGGAGGAAACCATGAAGAAGATCATGCTCTGCTGCAATGCCGGTATGTCCACGAGCCTGTTGGTCCAGAAGATGCAGGCCGAGGTTGCAAACCGTGGTCTGGATATCGAGGTCGAGGCTCGTCCCATGAACGAGGCCCACGATCACCTGGACGAGTGCGACATGTTGCTGCTTGGCCCGCAGATCGGCTACACCAAGGGTGACTTTGAGAAGGAGGCCGCCGGTCGTTTTCCGGTCGAGGTCATCAACATGGTCGACTACGGCCGCATGAACGCCGCCGGCATCATCGACCACTGCGTCAGCGTGATGGGCTAGGTGCTCCGCATGGAGGATATGAACGAGTTGCAGATGACCTGTTTCGAGATCATCAGCTACGTCGGTACCGCCAAGAGCATGTACATCAATGCCGTGCAAAAGGCCAAGGAGGGCGATTTTGACGCCGCCGAGGAGCTTATCAAGCAGGGCGACGAGGCCTATAACGGTGGCCACGATGTTCACATGGGGCTTCTGAAGAAAGAGGCCAACGGCGAGCGTAACGGCGAGGCCCCGTTGATTCTGCTGCATGCCGAGGACCAGATGGCCGGTACCGAGACCATGCGCGTCATGGCGACGGAGCTCATCGAGATCCACAAGCAGCTGCGGGCACTTAAGGCCTAGTCGGCGTTATCGCCGCGATGGACCGCGCGCTCCAACAAACAACATAGTCCCTTTGACAGGCGCCGGGAGTCTCCGCCTCCCGGCGCCTTTATTTTTGGGGATGGTCTTGCGCGGTCTGTTGAGCGGCCAATTGCGTTACCCCAGATAAAACCTGCCAAAACAAACCTGTCCCTTTTTGGTAGGTTTTTGCCTTGGGAGCGGTACCATACAGGCAATGTTTAAACGAGAAAGGTGGGCTCCCATGGAACCTAAGCAGTACTACATCGGCATCGACGTCGGCGGCACTTCGGTTAAGGAGGGTCTGTTCGACGAAGACGGCAACCTGCTTGCCAAGGCCAGCGTGCCCACGCCTCCCATCATTGACGCCGCGGGCTTTGCCGCGGTGACCGAGGCTATCGATCAGGTGGTCGCCAAGGCTCAGATTCCGCGTGCCTTTGTGGCAGGCATTGGCCTGGCCGTTCCGTGCCCCATCCCGGCGTCGGGCGATGCCAAGGTCAAGGCCAACATTGCCATTAACCTGCCCGAGCTGAGGATCGCCATTCAAAAGCACTGTCCCGACGCGGTCGTTAAGTACGAGAACGATGCCAACGCCGCCGCCATGGGCGAGGCCTGGCTAGGCTCTGCCAAGGGCGTGCAGAACGTGGTGATGGTCACCATCGGTACCGGCGTGGGCGGCGGCGTTATCGTCAACGGCGACGTGGTGTCGGGCGTTGTGGGTGCTGGCGGCGAGATTGGCCACATGTGCCTGAATCCGGCTGAGGAGCGCACTTGCGGCTGCGGCGGCCATGGCCACCTGGAGCAGTATTCCAGCGCCACCGGCGTGGTGAGCAACTACCTTGCCGAGTGCAAGAAGGCGGGCGTCGAGCCCATCGAGCTCACCGGTCCCTCCGATTCCAAGGACGTGTTCCAAGCCTGCCGCGAGGGCGACAAGCTTGCGCTGGCCGCGGCCGATACCATGGCCGACTATCTCGGTCGCGCACTGGCGCTTATTGCCAATGTGGTCGATCCCGAGATGTTTCTTATCGGCGGCGGCGCATCCGCCTCGGCCGATGTCTACCTCGACAAGGCTCGCGAGTACTTCCAGCGCTACGCGCTTTCCGCCTCGCGCGAGACGCCCATTAAGGTCGCTTCGCTCGGCAACGACGCCGGCATCATCGGTGCCGCCTACGTAGCCCTGCGCGCCGCCGGCAAATAGCTGGTGCAAGGGGGACAGGTTACTTTGCACCAATATGGTGCAAAAGGGACAACCTTGGCCCAGTGCCTGCCCCAAAATATGCCGTAGCCCTTCCGTCTGCGAAGGCTCGGCATCGGCGTGCTACCATAGCTACGTCCAAGTACACATATCAAGTGGAGGATATCCATGGCAAACGTTCTTGTCTTTGGTCACCAGAACCCCGATAACGACGCCATCATGAGCGCCGTCGTCCTGTCCCAGCTGCTCAACCAGGTTGAGTATGCCGGCAACACCTACGAGGCCTGCGCCCTTGGTCAGCTTCCGGCCGAGTCCGCCAAGCTGCTCGCCGACGCCGGCATCGTCGAGCCCCGCGTGATCGAGTCCGTCGAGGCCGGCCAGCTCGTCGTCCTCACCGACCACAACGAGTCCGCCCAGTCCGTCGCCGGCCTTAAGGACGCCACGGTCTTTGGCGTTGTCGATCATCACCGCATCGGCGACTTCGAGACCGCCGGCCCGCTGCACTACATCTGCCTGCCCTGGGGCTCCAGCTGCACCATCGTCACCAAGCTCGCCGGCGTGCTCGGCGTTGAGCTTTCCGACGTTCAGGCCAAGCTGCTGCTCTCGGCCATGATGACCGACACGCTCATGCTCAAGAGCCCCACCACCACCGATGTCGACCGCGCCGTTGCCGCCAAGCTCGGCGAGCAGGTGGGCGTCGATCCGGTCAAGTTTGGCATGGAGGTCTTCCTCACCCGTCCGTCTGGCTCCTTCACCGCAGCCGAGATGGTCGGCAACGACATCAAGATGTTCGAGCCTGCTGGCAAGAAGCTGCTCATCGGCCAGTACGAGACTGTCGACAAGACCCGCGCACTCGGCATGATCGACGAGATTCGCGAGGCCATGCGCGCCTACGCCGCCGAGAAGGGTGCCGACGGCATCGTCCTGTGCATCACTGACATCATGGAGGAGGGCTCGCAGGTCCTGCTCGAGGGCGAGACCGAGGCTGCTCAGAAGGGCCTGGGCATTGCCGACGAGCACGACGGCGTCTGGATGCCGGGCGTCCTCTCCCGTAAGAAGCAGGTCGCTGCCCCCATCATGGCCGCCTGCTAGGTTTAGTTGGCCAAACGCTACGACCGGATCGCGGACGCCCCGCGCTCCGGTCGTTTTTTGTGCACGGTGCCGCGTCGTCTCTTGGACAGGCGTGCCCGTGCCGTTGAACAAATAATGTTCAACCTGTGGTTCCGCTTTTCGGCCATGCCTGCGTGCTTGTCGTGCAGGGTAGGCTAGATGCAAGCGTAATACGTTAGAGCGCGGCGCCGCCACTTGGGCGGGCCGTGCTTTTTTAAGACGGGAGCTTTCCCGTGAAAGGAGCCGCCCATGGCAGCAACTGAGCAGCTGTTCAACGTTCGTGAGCGCAAGCGTTTTGAGCGCCACGACATCTGGGAGCGCATCGCCGAGAACGGCACGATTTCCGCCGCCGTCATGGTCCTCGCTGCCATCGCCGCCGTTATCTGCGCCAATACCGATGTCTACGAGGCCATCCATCACTTTTTGGAGACCCCACTGTATGTGGGCCTGGGCAACCTTACGGCCGGTCTCACCGTTGAGCTTTTCGTCAACGACTTCCTCATGGCAATTTTCTTTTTGCTGGTGGGCATTGAGCTTAAGTACGAGATGACAGTTGGCGAGCTCAAGAACCCGCGTCAGGCCATGCTTCCCATGCTGGCGGCCGTGGGCGGCGTCGTCGTTCCCGCCTGCATCTATCTGATCTTTAACCATGCCGGCGCGCACAACGGCTGGGCCATTCCCATGGCAACCGATATTGCCTTTGCGCTGGGCGTGCTGTCGCTTTTGGGCAATCGCGTGCCCAACGGCGTGCGCGTGTTCTTCTCGACGCTCGCCATCGCCGACGACCTCATTTCCATCGCCGCCATCGCCATCTTCTACGGTCAGAGCCCCAATCCGTTTTGGTTGGGCGCCGCCGCGCTTGTGACCTGCGCGCTCGTGTGGCTCAACAAGACGCAGCATTACCGCCTTGCCCCGTACTCGGTGCTGGGCCTGCTGCTGTGGTTCTGCATGTTCAAGAGCGGCGTGCACGCTACGCTCGCCGGCGTCATCTTGGCCTTTACCATCCCGGCCAAGTGCGGCGTCAAGCTCGATAGCCTCACCGATTGGTTGGGCGAGTGCCTGCCGCTGCTCGATGATCGCTACGATGACGAGGCACACATCCTGGGCCAGCATGACTTTACCGTCTCGACCACCAAGGTCGAGCGCGTCATGCACCGCGTGACCCCGCCGCTCATCCGCATGGAGCGTCTGATCTCCACGCCGGTCAACTTTGTGATTCTGCCGATCTTTGCGTTCGTGAACGCACAGGTTCGCCTAGTGGGTGTGGACATGAGCACGCTGCTCACCGACCCGGTGACGCTCGGCGTGTACTTTGGCATGCTGCTGGGCAAGCCGATCGGCATCTTTGGCATGACGTTTGCCCTGGTTAAGCTTAGGGCCTGCGAGCTACCGCGCAATGTCAACTGGCACATGATTGCCGGTGTGGGCATTCTGGGCGGCATCGGCTTTACCATGTCGATCCTCATCAGTGGCCTTGCCTTCCCGACGGCCCAGTTTGAGGTTCTGGCTGCCAAGGCCGCTATTCTCGCCGGCTCTGTCACCGCGGCCGTACTTGGCATGATTTACATGAGTGTGATCTGCAAGCACCCCGCGCCCAAGGACGAGTAAGAGCACATACAAGTTTGAAAACGCCGCCTGTGAACACCATCACAGGCGGCGTTTTAGTCATTCGGGACGTTCTTAAATGACCAGGTTATTCCACGGTGCCGTAGACGGCGCCCCAGCCGTGGGCGGCCAAGGCGGAGTTGAGCTGGTCGCAAAGTGACTGGCGGTCGTAATAGCCGGGCGGTAGCAGGTTGACGATTTCCATGAGATCGGGTGCCAGGTCCAAGATTTCGGCCTGTACGATCAGATCCAGACGGTCGATGGCGTGGCGGTCGTAAAACAGTCCGCCGACCAGGCGCTGCAGGTCGCCGAATTCCTCGGCCTGGAACGATCCGTACTCCATAGTGCCTCCTTGGGCGCTTCACGCCGGCATGCGCGGCGATTCGTAATTCATTGCGATGGACTTAATCTATCACGGCTTCATACCGTTGCGGCGGTGGCGGTCTATACTTAGACGAACTGCAACGTACCGCTTCGCGAAAGGTCGCACCCATGCAGACGATCTACCAGAAGATGGAAACCACCGAACTCGATGCCGCCATCGAGGCGCTCAAAGCCGAGGTCGCCGAGGTCAAGGCCAAGGGCCTGGCGCTCGACATGGCCCGCGGCAAGCCGTCGCCCTCCCAGGTGGACATTTCTCGACCCATGCTCGATATCCTCAATGCCGATGCCGATCTGCACGACGGTAACGTCGACTGCTCCAACTACGGTTGCTTTGAGGGCATTCCCTCGGCACGCAAGCTGGCGGGGGAGTTCCTGGGTTGCCCCGCCGAGCAGACGCTCGTGCTGGGTTCGTCGAGCTTGCTGATCGAGCACGATATCGCCGGTATGTTCTGGCGTTGCGGCTCGTGTGGTAGCGATCCTTGGGAGGCTTACGAGGCAGCGCACGACGGCAAGAAGGTCAAGTTCCTGTGCCCGGTTCCCGGCTACGATCGCCACTTTGGCATTACCGCCGACTTGGGTATCGAGAACGTTCCCGTCGCGATGACCGACAACGGCCCCGATATGGACGAGATCGAGCGCCTCGTTGCCGCCGACGATTCCATCAAGGGCATCTGGTGCGTGCCCAAGTATTCCAACCCCACGGGTATCACCTTTAGCGAGGACACCGTGCGCCGCCTGGTCGAGATGCACACGGCCGCGCCCGATTTCCGCATCTTCTGGGACAACGCCTACTGCGTGCACGACCTGTACGACGAGACCGACGAGCTCGCCAACATCTTTGATCTTGCCCGCGCGGCGGGCACCGAGGACCGCGTGGTGGCATTCGCCTCGACGTCCAAGATCACCTTCCCGGGTGCCGGTATCGGCTTTATCGGTGCGAGCCCCGCGGTTATCGCGGAGTTCTCCAAGCGCCTGAAGGCCGGCCTCATCAGTGCCGACAAGCTCAACCAGCTGCGTCACGTGCGCTTCCTTCCCACCATCGAGGCGGTCAAGGAGCACATGAAAAAGCATGCCGAGTTCCTGCGCCCGCGCTTTGAGGCTGTCGAGCGCAAGCTCACCGAGGGCTTGGGCGACACGGGCTGCGCCACCTGGACGCACCCCCGCGGCGGCTACTTTGTAAGCTTCGATGGTCCCGAGGGCTCGGCTCAAAAGGTCGCCGCGCTTTGCGCAGACCTGGGCGTTAAGCTCACGCCGGCCGGTGCCACCTGGCCCTATGGCAAGGATCCGCGCGACACCAACATCCGCATCGCGCCGAGCTATCCCACGGTCGAGGACCTAGAGGCTGCGCTCGATGTGCTGGTGCTGGCCGTCAAGCTCGTCGCTGCCGAGCTTGCGCGTGCCGAGCGCGCCTAACGCGCGGCTTCCCGTACTATCCGCACTTTCGATACGTAAAGGAGCGTATACATGGATTTGGGTATTTCCACCAACCCCACGCCAGAGCTCTACACCATTAAGGTAACCGGCGAGATCGATATCTCTAACGCCGATAGCCTGCGCAATGCCATCGACCTGGCGCTCGAGCAGCCCACCGAGGCCGTTGAGCTCGATTTTGCCCAGGTGAGCTACATCGATTCGACGGGCATTGGCGTGCTCGTGGGCGCCGCGCACCACGCGGTCGACCACGGCAAGCGCTTTAGCTGCACCAATGTGCAGCCCCCGGTGATGCGCGTGGTCCAGCTGTTGGGTGTCGACCAGGAGATTTCGATCACCGCTGCATAATCTTTGCCCCAAAAGGGCGTGCCGTTTGGCATATGTTTGTGATGCGCTCGGACGTTTTGGCGTCCGGGCGCTATACTTGACCGAATGAATAGACGAGTTCCGGCCGAATGGCGCGGTGCGGGCTCGACTCACATCGAGCCTTGGAGGTATGTGTGTTTGGTATTGGAGAGGGTGAGCTCGCGATCATCGTGGTCTTCGGCTTTTTGCTGTTTGGCCCGGATAAGCTCCCACAGATGGGCCGTACGATCGGCCGTGCCATCCGTCAGTTCCGCGAGACGCAGGAAAAGATGACGGCCGTTGTTCAGTCCGAGATAATCGATCCGGTGAGCGAGGCCGCGTCGGCCCCGGTCAAGCCCAAGAAGGCTGCCGTCGATGACGATTCCGATGCGGACAAGGATGCCGCCGAGACGGCAGCGCCCGCCAAGAAGGAGACCTTTGCCGAGCGTCGCGCCCGTCTTGCTGCCGAGAAGGCCGCGAGCGAGGCTGCCGCCGAGGGCGAGGGTGCTGCTGAGGAGTCCGAGGCCGAGGGTGCCGAGCCTGCCGCTGCCGCTGAGCCTGTCGTCGAGCCTGAGCCTGCTGCAGAACCGGAGCCCGAGCCCGAGCCGGCAGAGCCCACGACGGCCGACCTCTACGCCCGTCGTCCCCGCAAGCGCAAGGCCGTCGTCGACCAACTTGCCCGCGAGCTCGAGGCCGAGGACGACGCCGCTGCCGCCGATGCACCGAAGGGAGGCGATGAGTAATGCCTATCGGACCTGCGCGCATGCCGCTCTTCGATCACCTGGGCGAGCTCCGTCGCCGCCTGACCATCGTGGTCGTGTCGGTGTTTGCCGCCGCCATCGTGCTGTATTTCGCCACGCCCGTGGTGCTCGACATCCTGGAAGACCCCATCCGCTCCTTTGTGCCGGACGGTAAGTTCTACATCACCACCACGCTCGGCGGCTTTGGCCTGCGCTTCTCGCTGGCCATCAAGATGGCCGTGGTCATGTGCACGCCCATGATCATCTGGCAGATTCTGGCATTTTTCCTGCCGGCACTGCGTCCCAACGAGCGCAAATGGGTCGTGCCCACGGTGCTCGCCTCGACGGTGCTGTTCTTCCTGGGCGCCATCTTCTGCTATTTCATCATCATCCCGGCGGGCTTTGAGTGGCTTATCGGCGAGACCTCGGCCGTCGCCACGGCGCTGCCCGACCTGGAGAACTACGTCAACATGGAGCTGCTCTTTATGATCGGCTTTGGCGTGGCGTTTGAGCTGCCGCTCATCATCTTCTACCTGTCCGTCTTCCACATCGTGTCCTACGCGGCCTTCCGCGGCGCCTGGCGCTACGTGTACGTGGGCCTGCTTGTGGGCTCGGCTGTGATTACGCCCGACGGCTCGCCCGTTACGCTGGGCCTCATGTATGGTGCCCTGCTCTCGCTCTACGAGATTTCGCTCGCCATTGCCCGCGTGGTCATTACCGCGCGCGAGGGCAAGGAGGGCTTGTTTGTGAGCCGTCTGGACCTGTTCTCGGACGATGAGGACGACGAGGAGTAAATCGGTATGCACGAGGTTGGCATTGTCAACGGCATACTCGATACAGTGATTCGCGCGGCGCGTGGGGCGGGGGCCTCGCGCGCCGTTTTGGTAACGCTGCGTATCGGGGATATGACCGAAGTTGTGCGCGAGGCGCTCGACTTTGCGTGGGAGACGTTTCGCGACGAGGACCCGCTCACGCGCGGCTGCGAGCTTGCCGTGGAGGAAGTCCATCCACAAAGCGAGTGCCTGGACTGCGGAGAGGTCTTCGATCACGACCGTTTCCATTGCCGCTGCCCCCAATGTGGCGGCGCCAACGTGCGCCTGCTGCACGGCCGCGAGCTCGACATCGCAAGTATCGAAATCGAAACCCCCGACGATTAGCCCGCTAGCCATCTGGTGATGGGGTATAAAGGGGCCAAATTAAGGAGCGCTAAGTATGGCTGAGAAAACGATTGATATCGCGTCGCCGATCCTGTCGCGCAACGAGCGCCTGGCAGATCAGCTACGTCAGCGATTTGATGAGACAGGCACCTATGTGATCAATGTGTTGTCGAGCCCTGGCTCGGGCAAGACCACTACGATTCTGGGCACCAACGAGCGCCTGCGCGACAAGGCCGGCTTGCGCTGCGCCGTCATCGAGGGCGACATCGCCTCGGATGTCGATGCCATTACCATGAAGGAAGCCGGCATGCCCGCCATCCAGATCAACACGGGCGGCCTGTGCCACCTCGAGGGCAACATGATCATGGAGGCCGTTGACGCGTTCGACCAGGCGGTAGGCCTTCAAAACATCGACGTCATCTTTATCGAAAATGTGGGCAACCTGGTCTGCCCAGTTGACTTTGACCTGGGCGAGAACCTGTCCATCATGATTCTCTCGGTGCCCGAGGGCGACGACAAGCCTGTCAAGTACCCGGGCATCTTCCAACACGCCGGCGCACAGCTGCTCAACAAGGTCGACGTGGCCCCGGCTTTCGATTTTGACATGGATAGGTATACTAAGACACTCGATGACCTCAATCCGCAGGCGCCGCGGTTTGCCGTGAGCGCGCGCAAGGGCGAGGGCATGGATGCCTGGTGCGATTGGCTCATCGGGCAGATTGAGCAAGCAAGGGCGTAAGTCGGCCGCCATACGGGCGGGCGTAGCCGCAGAGATACGAGATAGGAGCCTCTTTTGAAGCTCATCATCGCCGAGAAAAACGACGCCGCGCGTCAGATCGCCGAGCGTCTGTCCACGGGTAAGCCCAAAAAGGACAAGGTGTACAACACCGCCATCTACCGTTTTGAGTGGAAGGGCGAGGAGTGCGTGACGATCGGCCTTGCCGGTCACATCCTCGCGCCCGATTTTTGTGACAGCGTGCTGTTCGATAAAAAGCTGGGCTGGTATTCGGTCACCGAGGACGGCGAGATGCTGCCGGCCGACATACCCGATGGTCTGGCACGTCCGCCCTACGACACCAAGCGCAAGCCGTTTCTTGCCGATGGCATCTCCATCAAGGGCTGGAAGCTCGAGAGCCTGCCCTATCTCACCTGGGCGCCCGTCATTAAGCTGCCGGCCGAGAAAGAGCTCATTCGCTCGCTCAAGAACCTTGCCAAGAAGTCCGACAGTGTCATCATTGCCACGGACTTCGATCGCGAGGGCGAGCTGATCGGTTCGGACGCCCTCAACAAGGTGCGCGAGGTTGCGCCCGACCTGCCGGTCGCCCGCGCCCAGTATTCTTCGTTTACCAAGGCCGAGATCACGCAGGCCTTCGATAATCTCGTCTCGCTCGACCAGAACCTGGCCGACGCCGGCGAGAGCCGCCAGCACATCGACCTCATCTGGGGCGCGGTGCTCACGCGCTACCTGACGCTCGCCAAGTTTGGCGGCTTTGGCAACGTGCGTTCTGCCGGCCGCGTGCAGACGCCGACGCTTGCCCTGGTGGTCGAGCGCGAGCGCGAACGCATGGCGTTTGTGCCCGAGGACTATTGGCAGATCCGCGGCATGGGCGCCGCTCAGGGTGCTGCCGAGGATGAACGCTTTAAGATCGCTCACAAGACGGCACGCTTTACCGACAAAGACGCTGCCGAGACGGCGTACGGCCATGTCGACGGCGTTGCGACGGCAACCGTCGCCGCCGTGACCAAGCGCTCGCGCAAGCAGCAGCCGCCCACGCCGTTTGCGACCACCTCGCTGCAGGCTGCCGCCGCGGCCGAGGGCATCTCGCCCGCGCGTACCATGCGCATCGCCGAGTCCCTCTACATGGCCGGTCTCATCAGCTACCCGCGTGTCGACAATACCGTGTACCCTGCGACGCTCGATCTGGGCGCCGTGGTGAGCGACCTGGCAAAGATCAACCCGGCGCTGGCGCCCGTGTGCAAAAAGGTGCTCGCCGGTCCCATGAAGCCCACGCGCGGCAAAGTCGAGACTACCGACCACCCGCCTATCTATCCTACGGGCGAGGGCGACCCGTCCGCGCTCGACGGTGGTCAGCGCAAGCTCTACGACCTCATCGCCCGCCGCTTCCTGGCGACGCTTATGGGTCCTGCGACCATCGAGAACACCAAGCTCGAGCTCGATGTGAACGGCGAGCCGTTCGTGGCTTCGGGCGATGTGCTCGTGACCCCGGGTTTCCGCGAGGCATACCCGTACGGTCTTAAGCGCGACGAGCAGATGCCGCCGCTGGAGCAGGGTGACACGGTCGACGTGTTCGACATTAAGCTCGAGGCCAAGCAGACCGAGCCGCCCGCGCGCTACAGCCAGGGCAAGCTCGTGCAGGAGATGGAAAAGCGCGGCCTGGGTACCAAGTCCACGCGCGCGAGCATCATCGAGCGCCTGTACGCCGTGCGCTATCTCAAAAACGATCCCGTGGAGCCGAGCCAGCTGGGCATCGCCATCATCGATGCACTGTCGCAGTTTGCCCCGCGCATCACGAGCCCCGATATGACCAGCGAGCTCGACGGCGACATGACCCGCGTGGAGCGCGGCGAGGACACCGAAGAGCATGTCGTGACGCACTCGCGCGCGCTGCTGGCCGGTGTGCTCGACGAGCTGCTCAAGCATACGCAGGAACTGGGCGACGCTATCAGCGACGCCGTCACGGCCGATGCGCGCGTGGGCACCTGCCCCAAGTGCGGCAAGGACCTGGTTATGAAGACGAGTGCCAAGACCCGTGGCAGCTTTATCGGCTGCATGGGCTGGCCCGACTGCGACGTGACCTATCCGGTGCCGAGCGGCGTCAAGGTGAGCCCGCTCGAGGGCGAGGCCGCTGTGTGCCCCGAATGCGGTGCACCGCGTATTAAGTGCCAGCCGTTCCGCCAAAAGGCTTTCGAGATCTGCGTGAACCCGACGTGCCCCACCAACTACGAACCCGACCTTAAGGTGGGCGAGTGCAAGGTGTGTGCCGAGGCCGGACGCCATGGCGACCTGATCGCACACAAGAGCGAGAAGAGCGGCAAGCGCTTTATCCGCTGCACCAACTATGACGATTGCGGCGTGAGCTATCCGCTGCCGGCGCGTGGCAAACTCGAGGCGACGGGCGAGACCTGTCCCGAGTGCGGCGCTCCCATCGTGGTGGTCAACACGGCGCGCGGTCCGTGGCGTATCTGCGTCAACATGGACTGCCCGACCAAGGAGAAGAAGCCCGCCCGCGGCCGCAAGACTGCGACCAAGGCGAGCACGGCGAAGAAAACCTCGACTGCGAAGAAGACGACGGCTAAGAAAGCCACTGCCGCCAAGAAGACGACCGCGAAGAAGTCGACTGCCAAGAAGTCGACTACCAAAAAGACCACTGCCGACAAGTAGCCGCACGGTCGAAACATCACCTAAAACAAAAACGAGCGAGGACCTCAAAATCCTCGCTCGTTTTTTATCCGGCAGTTAGGGACGTTCCTTTTCTGCCGGCAGTTTAGGAACGTCCCTAACTGCCGGCTCGGGAACGACAAAGCGCTAGTTCACTTCGACGGGTTTGGCGCCGGGATAGCGCTCCTCAAAGTCTAGGCGGTACTTATTGTCATTGGTGCCCGCCACATTGTCGCGCGACAGCGGCGCCACGATCTCATTCTTATGGTCCGCGGGCTTTGCGTACTTTAAGCTGATCTCCCAGGCATCGCAGATCGCATCGATGCGGTGATCCAGGTCGTCATACAGGGCAATGATGTCCTTCCACGAGCTGTGGTTCTTAGAGCTTGTGGGGACGTCCAGGTCCTCGACAATATCGTAATACTGCTCGATGGTGTCCTCCGTGCGCTCGGCGACGTCAGCGAGATTTTGACGGGTGGTACGATCCTCTTCCAGATAGCTGCCATTAAACGTCTCTGCGCAGGCACGGACCTGGCTATCGAGATCTTCCAGCAGGTCGTAGTATTCACTCAGGCGACGGTAGAGGTTCTGTTCGGAGAGGCTTGCTTCGCCGCCATCCTCGTCGTCATCGTCATCATCGTCGTACAGGCTGTTGGGATTGCCGAGAGGCTTTAGATCATCGTCGTCGATGTCATGGTGCAGCTTAGCTACCTCGGCAGTCGTCTGCGTGGCAGCGTTGTCGAAAGGCTTGATCACAAAGAAAATGACCAGGGCGATGATGATTGCCACCAGCACAACGATAACGGCGATAAGCGCCCTGGTGGCGCTCTTTTTTGCGGCGGGGGCCTGCGGTGAATCAGACGCGTACGCAGACGCCGGTTGCTGTTGGGCCGGGGTGCCCGCGACGGGTATGCGCTGCGTCGTCTCGACCGCTGCGGGGTCGGCAGCGGGGTCGGGGCGATAGGCGAGGGAGTCGTCCGGTTTGGTTTGTGGCGTATCGAGGGAGCCGGTCTGCTCAAACGCGGGTTGGCCATTGCTTGCAGTTGTTTGCTCAACGGGTGCACCGCATGAGGTGCAGAACTTGGCATCGTCTGCAAGAAGCTTGCCGCACGAGGCGCAATACCGAGACATTGCCGCTCCTTTCGTCACATTTCAAATCAATACGACGATTATACCCACCGTCCAAAAAGCCGGTGGTTAGGGACGTTCCTTTTCGGACGGCACTTTAGGAACGTCCCTAACTGTCGCCTGGTCATTCAAGAGCGTCCCCAATGGCTAGGCGGGATTTGGGACGCGCCGAGCACTGGGGTATCATGGCTTGGTTGATATATCTGCATTTACGCGCCTTGTAGGAAGGGGCTGCGCTCATGGCTTTTGAGCCCGCTCAACATAGCTTTATCACGCTCGAGGGCGTCGATGGTGCCGGCAAGTCCACGCAGGCGCGTCTGCTTGCCCGCGCGCTCGAACTCGCTGGCTACCAGGTTGTGAGCCTGCGCGAGCCGGGCGGCACCGCCATCAGCGAAAAGATCCGTGCTCTGCTGCTCGACCCCGCCAACACGGCGATGGGAGACACCTGCGAGTTGCTGCTCTACGAGGCGGCGCGCGCTCAGTTGGTGCACGAGGTCATAGCTCCCGCCCTCGCGGTCGGCAAGGTGGTCCTGTGTGACCGTTTCTACGATTCCACAACCTGCTATCAGGCGTTTGCCGACGGCCTCGATCGCCAGATGGTGCGCGATGCCAACAGCCTGGCCGTCGCGGGGACGCACCCGGCGCTCACGCTCGTCTACCACATCACGCCCGAGCAGGCGGCGTTGCGCATGGCCGCCCGTGGCGCGGCGGATCGCATGGAGGCAAAAGGCATGGCATTCCAGGAGCGTGTCTACCAGGGCTTTTGCGCAATTGCCGCCGAGGAGCCAAATCGCGTAAAGCTTATCGACGCCACCGCGCCCATCGAGGAGGTCTTCGGGAAGACGGTCGAGCAGGTTCGCGCGTACGGTCTCGACATTCCGCAAGACGCCGTCGTCGCCGCGCTTGCCAAGGAGGCCGAGTAACATGGCCCCCGCTCAGGCAAGCCTGCTGGCCAAGCTCGACACCCAACAGCGCGTGCGCGATTTTTTGACCAACGCCGTCGCCAGCGGCCGCGCATCGCACGCCTATCTGTTTTTGGGCGCTCCCGGCGCCGGCAAGCTCGATGCCGCATGGGCGCTCGCCCAGGCCTTCCTGTGCGAGCAGGACGGCTGCGGCGCATGCGACAGCTGCGTGCGCGTTGCGCGGCACACACACCCCGACGTGCACTATTACACGCCTGAGAGCGCCACGGGCTACCTCATTGCCCAGACCCGCGAGCTGCTCGACGACGTGCCGCTGGCGCCCATCCGCGCTAAGGCCAAGGTCTACATCATCGACCGTGCCGAGCAGCTGCGCGCTAACACCGCCAACGCACTGCTCAAGACACTCGAGGAGCCGCCCGAGGGCGTTATGTTTATCTTGCTGGGCACCTCGGCAGACGTGATGCTGCCCACCATCGTGAGCCGCTGCCAGTGCGTGCCGTTTCGGCTGGTGTCGCCCGCCGTGGCCGCGCGTGCCGTGAGTCGCGCGACGGGTCAGGACCTCGCGCGTTGCCGCATGGCGGTCGCCGTGGCGGGGAGCCCCACGCGCGGCATCGAGTTCCTTAAGAGTGCCGAGCGCCAGGATGCTCGCCGCCAGATGGTCCGCGCCATCGATTCTCTCATCGCTGCCGACGAGGCCGATGTGCTCAGTCGCGCCAAGTCGCTCATCGTCGCCGTCAAGGCGCCGCTCGCCGAGGTCAAGTCCACGCAGGAAAAGGTGCTCGAGCAAAACGCCGATTACCTGTCGCGTGGAGCATTGAAGCAGCTTGAGGACCGTAACAAGCGCGAACTCAACGCGCGCGAGCGTTCGGGTATCATGGAAGCGCTGGCGAGCGCACGGACGCTCATGCGCGACGTGCTGCTGACACTTCAGGACGAGGCGGCCGACGTCGTGAACGAAGACGTGCGCGACACGATCGGTCGGCTTGCCGCCGCGACGAATGTTGCGGGTGCCACCCGGGCGCTCGAGGCGGTCGCGACCGCCGAGCGCAACATCGCCAGAAACGTTACTCCCCAGCTGGCCATCGAGGTCATGCTGTTCGATATCAGGAAGGCACTGAAATGCCGTTAGTCGTACCCGTTAAGTTTACCTACGCCTCGCGCGACCTGTGGTTCGACCCGCAGGATCTGGATATCCTCGAGGCCGATTATGCCATTTGCTCCACCGAGCGCGGAACCGAGATCGGCCTGGTCACGGCCGACCCCTTCGAAGTGCCGCAGGACGAGATCGGCCAGCCGCTCAAGCCCGTGCTGCGCGTGGCGAGCGACATCGACCTGCAGCTTGCCGACGACCTGGCCATCCAGGGCGATGAGGCGATGGTTGATTTCCGCCGTCTGGTCAAAGAGCTCGACCTCGAGATGAAGCCGGTCGGCGTCGAGTACCTGTTTGGCGGCGAGAAGGCCGTGTTCTATTTTGCGGCCGAGGAGCGCGTCGATTTTCGTCAGCTCGTCAAGGACCTGTCCTCGACGCTGCACATTCGCGTCGACATGCGCCAGATTGGCGTGCGCGACGAGACCCGCCTGGTGGGCGGCTATGCCCAGTGCGGACAGGAGCTCTGCTGCACGCGCTTTGGCGGACAGTTTGAGCCCGTCTCGATTCGCATGGCAAAAGAGCAGGACCTGCCGCTCAACTCGTCCAAGATTAGCGGCGTTTGCGGCCGCCTGATGTGCTGCCTGCGCTATGAGTTCGAGGCGTACAAGGACTTTAAGAGCCGTGCGCCCAAAAAGAAGACGCTCATCGATACGCCGCTTGGCAAGGCGCGTATCCAGGAATATGACACGCCGCGTGAGCAGCTGGTGCTGCGCCTGGAGAACGGCAAAGTCTTTAAGGTCAACCTGGCCGATATGACGTGCTCGGAGGGCTGCAAAAAGAAGGCCGCCGAGCAGGGCTGCAACTGCCGCCCCGACTGCGTGACGCGCGACGTGCTCGAGCGCATCGAGTCGCCCGAGATGCGCCTGGCGCTCATGGAGCTCGATCGCGAGAACGGCGTCGACGTGGGCGATGGCCTGTCGAGTGCCGACCGTCTGGCCGGTACGTCGATGCCCAAGCGCCGTCGCCGCGATGCCGAATCCGATGCTCGCTCCGGTCAGGGTCAGGGCGAGGGTCGTGGCCGCGGAAAGGGCCGTGGCAAGGCCGAGGCGCTCGAGGCCGAGGGGGCGGCCGATGGCCGTCGCCGCCGCAAGCGCACGGCGTCCGTCGACAATGGCGAGACCGCGGGCAAGAACGCTTCCCGCGAGCGCGAGGCTCACCAGCCCCAGCAGCAAAACCGCGGCGGTGGCATGAACCCCACGCGCCGTCGCCGCCGTCACCTGTCGAGCGAGGAGCGCGAGGACGCCTTCCGCGCCGCAGCCGCTCGCGAAGCCGGTGCCGCTCCCAAGGGCGCCTCGGCTTCCGACGCGCCTGCCGACAAGGGCGGCAAGCCGCGTGGCGAGGAGGAGCGCGTGCCGCGTCCGCGCCGTCGCCATTCCTCGGGCACGCAGCAGAAGCCCTCGGTTCCTTCCGTGGCCGATCAGGTTTCGGACGGTGAAGTCAAGGTCACGCGCCGTCGCCCTGGAGACGGCGGAGGAGCTGCCGCCAAGGCTTCGCGCGGCGGTACTCGCGACGAGCGCGAACCGCGTGAGGATCGCGGTGGCGAGGGCTCGACCGACCAGGGTCAAAAGCGTCGCCGTCGCCGTCGCTCCCGCAAGCCGCGCCAGGACGGTGGTGAAGGCTCGACTCACACCTCGTCCGCACCGCAACCGCCTGCCGGCGAATAACGTCCGTAAGCGGATGTGACTCGCCTGACCCTAGCACCTCTGGGTATCATGGCTCTACACCGACAACCCTCCCTTCGCCTTCGCGTAGGGAGGGTTGTGTCATGAAGAGGCATTTGAATGTGTTGAGTCGCTTGCAGGGTGCAGGCACCCTACCGTTTGCGGACGAATTGCTACCGCTTGCCGAGCGCGCGACGTACGAGGCGCTCGAGGCGTTGTCGCCCACGCGATGCGCCGGCTGCGAGCGTTCCGGTGCGTTGATCTGCCAGGATTGTCTGGCATCGCTCGTGCTCATCGATCCGTGCCATAGCTGCATCCGATGTGGCGCCCCGTTTGGGGATTTACTGTGCACCGAGTGTTCGGTCGAGGGCACGTCTTCGGCAATGGCCGAGGCGCTCGATCGCTGCCTGGCGTGTGCCGTCTACGCACATCCGCTGCCGCGCATCATCAAGGCGTACAAGGATGCGGGCGAGCGCCGCCTGGCACCGTATCTGGCGGAGCTACTCTACGACACCGTCTTACATGCCCAGGTGGCAGCCCCCGATCGCTACGGCGGTGTGCTGTCCGGCGCCGACGCGGTGGTATTTGTGCCCGCGACTGCGGCAGCGTTTCGGCGGCGTGGATTCGACCATATGGAAGCAATCGCGCGCTCGTTTTGCGATCTTTCGGGTGTGTCGTTGCTGGACGCCCTGGTCAAATACGGTCACGGTGACCAGCGAGAGCTCGGTCGCGATGAGCGCCGGGAACATGCCCGGGGCATGTACGAGACGGTCGAAGATGTGCGCGGCTGTCGTTTGCTGCTCATCGACGATGTCATTACCACGGGTGCGACTATGGCAGCGGCCTCGGCGGAGCTCAAGCGTGCCGGCGCCGCAGCAGTCGATGGCCTCGCTATCGCACGCGTTTGGTAGGGGGTGGCTTTGTGGCAGTGAAGATAGCGCGGCGCATCGAGCCGACAAGCGAGCAACTGGCTTCCTCCGTAATCCTGACCGGCACCTCGGCGCTGCGCATGATGCGCGCCGAGCGCCGACAAATGGGTTACATCAGCTGGAGGGACCTCGATCCCGATGAAGAGCGCCGTGTGCTGCACGCATCGTCGCCCTCGGCCGAGGACATCTATCTTCCCGATTTGGTGCGGATCGGGGCCGTGAGTGGCGAGGCCCAAGAAGACTTGTGCCTGCTGGTGGGGTCGGCGAAGCAGCGCCGTCGCATGCCTGGCGCGGGCTGGTCCGTGTGTTCCGGGTTGCCTGCCGGCTCGATTCTAGAGGTGGAACCGGGGGTGTACAGCCTATCTCCCGAGGCTCTTTGTGTTGCCGTTGCTCGCGAGGTCGGCAGTATCCAGGCGTTTGCCTTGGCCCAGGAACTGTGTTCCAAGATTTCGCTGAGCGATCGCGGGAAGTATCTGCCTCCCTACACCTCGCCTGTTGCGAATAGACTTGCAAAGGACAAGGACCAACCGGCAGACGTGGGCTACTTTGAAGTCGAGCCGGTGCTGACGCCCGATCGCCTGGCAGATTACCTTGCGGCATGCAAGGGGAATGTGTCCAAACAGCTGCTGCGCCTGTGTCCCCACCTGTCAGAAAACCTGCGCTCGCCCATGGAGTGCATCATGCTCGCTCTGTTTTCGCTTCCGTTTTCCTATGGCGGATTTGCCTGCGGTCCCTTTAAGACCGACTACAAGATCGAGTTCGATGACCGCGCGCAGGCAATCTCGGGGATGCCGCATGCAGTTTGCGATGCGTATCAGGAGACGGCCCGGTTTGACCTCGAATACAACGGTGAGCTGGGCCATTCCTCCCGGAGGGGACGTATCCATGATGAAAAACGCAACACGGGCTTGATTGCTATGGGAATCGAGGTCGCGACGGTCAACAACGAAATGCTCTGCGACATGGAAGCGATGGAAGCACTCGCATGGCGCATCCACCAGCGTATGGGTAAGCGATATCAGAATCGCGTAGAGGCTCGTCGAAAGAGGCAAGATGCTCTGCTGAATACGCTCCGAGCGTGCTTTGGGCTCAAACCATCGTAAAACTATGGCTTTATAGGGGGTCTGTTTATATGCTCTGTGCAAAAAAACGGCAAATATGAGTACTGTTACTAGATTAGTGACAGCAAAAACAAAGAAACTTGGGCCGATAATCTGGATTCAGCGAAGAGATAATAAACGAATGTGGAATATCTTGGCGCCAAGCAGGCTGTGCGGAACTCAAAAAGGGCTCGTGAGGCGGTAATACGCTGCTACTAAATTGGTAACAGTACTCATATTTGCCGTTTTTTGCACACGGCACCCTGAGACGGGTGCCCCGGAGCTCCCCGTAGGGGAGCTCCGGGCTTCATAGGGGCACGAATGGTCCGCTCCGACCCGCAAAATCTGTACTCGCGATGCGAATGACGCCCCTAACCTTAAACTTTAGCTTGAACTTAGCTATAATGCGCTTCGTTCCTACCAGGCTGTGGTTGCGGACGGACGAAATGCCCGTCCTAGTCCAAGACAGACGCGGTCAAAGGGATCCACGTAAGCGACCGCGTGCGCGCGGCGCGATCATGGCGCGTCCTAGATGTAAGCCGCACCGTCCGTTCTACTTTCTTTGGGGCAATACCGCCTCGCGGGCGAGCGGGCCAGTCGTGAAGGTGGCTGCGGCCTCCCGAGCAAACACCCCGGTGCGCAAGTGTGGGGTCAAATACCAGGTCAGCTGGTGGGAACAACCTGATATTCCGCGCAACGCACGGATCGTATACGACACAGAAGGCAGGGTAGTGGACATGGTGAGGGGCAGCTTGATGCACGCGGCTCGGTTAGGTGCTGGGACCGCAGCGGTCATCGCCGTTTTGGGCCTGAGCGGATGCGCGTTCAACCCGCTGTCTACGTTCACGACTCCCACGATCGACCAGATCGAGTACGAGACCGTCACGCCGGCAGTGTCGGACGATGCCCTGGTCACTCCCGGAACCCTGACGGTCGCCCTCGATACTTCCGATGCGCCGCAGGCCATACAGGACGCCGACGGCGAGCTCACGGGGTATGCGGTCGACGCTGCCCGCGCCCTCGCAAGCCGCATGGGCCTTAAGGTCGCCTTTGTCGATGCGTCCTCGGCAGGTTCCGCGCTCGGCGACAAAAAGGCCGATATCTTTATCGGCGAGATTAACTCCACGGACGGGGACATTAGCTCGCTCGGCACCTGCCTGTACGATGCCACTTCCGTGTTCGGTAAAACTAGCGATGGTGGGTCGCTAAGCGTTTCCACCGATACCCTTAACACGTCCACCCTGGGCGTTCAGACGTCCTCGGCCTCGCAGGAGGCGCTTGCTAAGCAGAGCATCACCGCCAACCAAAAGACCTACTCCAACATCAACGAGTGCTTTGAGGCGCTCGAGTCCGGCGAGGTCGACTATGTGATCTGCGACTCCACGGCCGGCGGCTACCTTGCACGCTTGATGAGCGAGGTCTCCTATGTCGGTGCGCTCGAGGCGCCCTCGACGCTTGGTGTTGTGGGCCTCTCGTCCAATGACGAACTGTGCCGTGCCGTGAGCGATGCCCTCGACGGCATTACGGCCGACGGCACGCTCGAGGCGGTCCACTCTGTCTGGTATGGCAGGATGCCCTACGACCTCACCACTAAGACGGTTTCGGGCGCTAACGTGCAGCCGGGCGACTCTGAGTCCGGTGAGACCACGTCCTCCGGCAGCGAGTCCTCCGATTCCAACAATGAGACCGCATCCTCCGAGGACAAATCGTCCAGCCAGGAAGGCACCATCACTGACGACGACATTAACAAACTCAGTAGCTAGTTATTGCTAGGGGTGGTGTCCCCTATACGTTGGAAAGGATACCTCTTCACGGTTTCAACACGCACTGCCGGGCTTCCCCAATAGGGGAGCCCGGCTTTTTCATCCCTATAAAACCAGCAGGTCAAAGCCAATTTTCGGGACCAAATACAAATCTGTCGGCTCCCTCCCATAGCGCACTTTGCCACAGAAAAGTGCGAGACTTCGGTATGCGGTATCAAGCAATCGTTATTCGGGTCTTTAGGAATCCGCGTGATTAAATGCACGGCAATGGGTACATAGCCAGTACAGTAAGTCCCCGAGGCAGATTGGAGCCACGTATGGATATCAAGGTTTCTGGACGCAAGACGACGGTAACCGATGCTCTGCGTGCGCATGTGGATGAGAAGATCGGCGAGGCGCTCAAGGTTTTCGACATCGAGCCCATGACAGTCGACGTCGTGCTTCGTTATGAGAAGAACCCCTCGAACCCCAACCCGGCAATCGTCGAGGTCACGGTTCGTGCCCGCGGCTCTGTGATTCGCGTTGCCGAGCACGGCGCAGATATGTATGCCGCCATCGATCTCTCCGCCGATAAGGTTACTCGTCAGCTGCGCAAGTTCAAGACCAAGGTCGTGGACAACCGCCAGGGCGGTGCCAGCGCCGCGGATGTCGCGCCGGTCGAGCGCGTCGAGGATCTGGCCGACCTGCTGCTGCCCGAGGAAGAGGACGACCTGCTCGTCCGCGAGAAAGTTATCGACGTCACCCCGATGACTGAGGAGCAGGCGCTGGTGCAGACCGATCTGCTGGGCCACGACTTCTACGTGTTCGAGAACGCGACGACCGGTCTCATCAATGTGGTGTATCACCGTAAGAATGGTGGATATGGCATCATCAAGCCCCGCATCGAAACACTTGACGAGTAAAATACGTTAACTTGCATGAGTTAACGGTTGGCGGCCATCCCATGCGGGTGGCCGCCTTTTTACGTAAGGAGTCGCTTTGATGGACAAGGCCGCATCTACCGGTCATTCGGACCGTTGCCGCATCGTCGTCGATACCTGCTGCGACTTTAGCCCCGAGGTCGCCGCGAACCTCGATGTCGATATCCTGGGTTTCCCCTTCATTATCGATGGCGAGGAGCGCACAGACGACATCTGGTCGAGCATCACGCCCAAGGAGTTTTACGACCGCATGCGCGCCGGTGCCCGCGTGTCCACCTCGGCTGTGTCGCTCGGTCGCTATATCGAGTTCTTTACCGAGTGCGCCAAAGAGGGCACGCCCACGGTCTACCTGTGCTTTACCTCGGCGCTGTCGTCGAGCTACAACTCCGCGTGCCAGGCGGCGGACGCCGTGCGTGCCGAGTATCCCGATTTTGAGCTCTACGTGGTCGACAACGCTCTGCCCTGCGCGACTGGCGCGCTCTTGGCGCTCGAGGCCGTGCGCCAGCGTTCGGCGGGACTGACCGCCAAGCAGCTGGTCGATTGGGCAAACGAGGCAAAGACCTACGTCCACGGCTACTTTACGCTCGAGAGCTTCGACGCACTGGCTGCCGGCGGCCGCATTCCGCCCGCGGCGGCGCAGCTCACGGCAAAGCTCGATGTCAAGCCCGAGCTCTCCTACGACCTTGCCGGCTCGCTGTCGCTGATCGGCGTCAACCGCGGCCGCAAGAAGGCGCTCAAGTCCATTCTCAAGTCGTTCCGCGAGAACTACGTGCCCGACCGCACCATGCCCATCGCAATCATGACGGCCGATGCCGAGAAGGACGGCGACTGGCTCGAAGCTGCCATCCGCAAGGAGGAGGGTTGCGCCGACGTCACGATCATTCGCGGCTCCGTGGGTCCCACCATCGGCTCGCACGTGGGCCCCGGCATGGTGGGCTGCGCGTTTTGGGGTAAGAACCGCGCCGACAAGGCGTCGCTTTCCGACCGTATCGCCCGCCGCGTGCGCGGTCAGTAGGCAAGCGCTGCGTCCGTTATCGCCCTCGACTCACAGCCCAAACGCTGGCACCGAGTATTCAACCTGGTAACAACACCCAACCCAAAAGGAAAGGTTTCATGGCAAACAAGCTCTCCGTCGCATTTATCGGCACCGGAATCATGGGTGCCCCCATCGCCGGCCACATCCTGGATGCCGGCTATCCCGTCACGGTTAACAACCGCACCAAGTCCAAGGCTGCCGCGCTTATCGAGCGCGGTGCCGCTTGGGCCGATACGCCGGCCGATGCCGTGGCTAACGCCGATGTTGTCTTTACCATGGTGGGCTATCCCTCCGAGGTCGAGGAGCTCTACCTGGCGGGCGACGGCCTGCTCTCGTGCACTAAGCCCGGCGCGGTCCTGATCGACCTCACCACGAGCTCGCCCGAGCTGGCGCGCGACATTGCCGAGGCCGCCCAGGTTTCCGGTCGCATGGCGTTTGACTGCCCCGTCACCGGCGGCGAGTCGGGTGCTATCGCCGGCACGCTTACGGCTATCGTGGGCGCCACCGAGAACGACATCGCGCCGGTCCGCGACATCCTTGCCACCTTCGCGGCCAACATCTGCTGCTTCGATGGCGCCGGCAAGGGCCAGGCTGCCAAGCTCGCCAACCAGGTGTCGCTGGGCGCCTGCATGGTCGGCATGGCAGACGCCATGGCATTTGCCGAGCTGAGCGGCCTTGACCTGGAGAAGACCCGTCAGATGATTCTGGGCGGTACCGGCAAGTCCGGTGCCATGGAGAGCCTGGCGCCCAAGGCGCTCGACGGCGACTACAAGCCCGGCTTTATGGTCGAGCACTTCATTAAGGACCTGCGCTTGGCGCTCGCCTATGCCGATGACCGCGAGCTTGCGCTGCCCGGCGCCGACGTGGCCTTTACGCTCTACGACATGCTCGACGCCATCGGTGGTGCCAAGCTGGGCACCCAGGCCGTCACGGTCCTCTATAAGGAGGAGGCCGACGCCATCGCCGCCGGTCTGGACTGGTCGCAGTATCGTCCCGAGGAGCATGGCGCTCACGAGGACGGCTGCGGTTGCGGCGAGCACGGCGACGACCATGAGTGCGGTTGCGGTCACCATCACGGCGAGGACCACGAGTGCTGCGGCGGCCACGGCCATGACGACGGCCACGAGTGCTGCTGCGGCCACCATCACGGGGAGTAGCGCCCATGAGCTGGACGTTCGTGGTGCTTGCGCTGGTGCTCTTTCTCTTCGCGATCTACATTGGCTTTTTGTGCGGCCAGTGGGCGTGCGAAAAGCGCGTCATCACCAAGCGCGACTACTGGATTGCCAACTTTGCGGGAGCGGCGGCAGTCGTCCTGCTGACCTGGGTGTTCTCACTGTTCCCGCTGGTGCAGTTTGCGCCGATCGGCTGGCTCGGCGGCTTTATCGCCGGCCTTAAGATGAGCTTTGGCGAGTCTGTCGGTCCGTGGCGCAAGCACGACGAGGTTTTTAACGTCAACAAGGCTCACCGCGCCGCCGCCGACGCGGGCGACGCCGAGGAGCGCCGCCGCGCACGTCGCAATGGCGCGGCCGACCGACAGCTCATCTCGGTCACCGATGACAGCAAGGGTGCTGGCAAGCACGCTAAGAAATAGTAAAAAGAGGTAACTATGGCAGAAAACAAAGACGAACAGCTCACCGACGAGGAGCTGGCACAGCTCCAGCTGGCAGAGGAGAACGAGAACGCCGTCGACCGCCTGGTCAAGGAGCTCGGCTGCCCCACACGCCGTATCCGCCAGTTTGCCGCCCGCGTGCTGCACCTGCTTGCCGAGCGCGATCCGCAGCGCGTCGTGCCCTGCGTGCCCGCGCTGATCGAGGCGCTCGACCGCCCCGAGGCTCAGACCCGCTGGGAGGCCCTCGATGCCCTGACGGCGCTCGCCACCACCTGCCCCGAGCAGCTGGGCGATGCCTTTGAGGGTGCCGAGACCGCACTGTTCGACGAGATTTCCTCCACGCTGCGCTATGCTGCCTTCCGCCTGCTGTGCGTGTGGGGCGCCACGAGCGTCGAGCGTTCGCGCGAGGCTTGGCCCATCCTGGACGAGGCCATCCAGTGCTACCACGGCGACCTCGAGTATCGCGACATGCTCGGTTGCCTGTACGAGTTTGGCCAGGGCGAGATTGACGCCGAGGTCGCCGAGAAGCTCGCGCTGCGCCTTAAGTTCGATGCCGAGAACGGCAAGGGCAGCTATCTCAAGGCCCGTTCGAGCGAGATTTGCGAAATGCTTGTTAAACGTTTTGGTCTGGATCTCTCCAAAAAGAAGAAGCGTGCTAGCGTTAAAAAATCTGACGACGCCGAAAACGAGGAGTAACAGATTATGGCGCACGATGTAGTCCTGATTCCCGGTGACGGTATCGGTCCCGAGATTACGCAGGCCATGCGCCGCGTGGTCGAGGCCACCGGTGTCCAGATCAACTGGAACGTCCAGGAGGCCGGTGCCGGCGTCATGGACGAGTTTGGCACGCCGCTGCCCCAGCACGTGCTCGATGCGGTCGCCGAGACCAAGGTCGCCATCAAGGGTCCCATCACCACGCCGGTCGGCACGGGTTTCCGCAGCGTCAACGTGGCCCTGCGCAAGCACTTCGACCTGTACGCCTGCGTGCGCCCCTGCCTGTCGCAGCCGGGCGACGGATCGCGCTTCCGCGACGTCGACCTGGTCATCGTGCGCGAGAACACCGAGGATCTCTACGCCGGCATCGAGTTCGATGAGGGGGCTGCCGAGGTCGAGGAGCTCTCGCAGCTTGTCGAGCGCTCGGGCCAGAAGACCTTCGCCGCGGATTCCGCCATCTCAATCAAGCCCATCTCCATCGCCAAGAGCCGCCGTATTGTGGAGTACGCCTTTGAGTACGCCTGCCGCTGCGGTCGCAAAAAGGTGACGGCCGTGCATAAGGCTAACATCATGAAGGCGACCGATGGTCTGTTCCTGCGCGTTGCGCGCGAGGTGGCCGCCAACTATCCCGATATCGAGTTCAACGACAAGATTGTCGACGCCACTTGCATGGGCCTGGTCCAGAACCCCAACGACTTCGATGTCCTGGTGCTGCCCAACCTGTACGGCGACATCGTGAGCGACCTGTGCGCCGGCCTGGTGGGTGGCTTAGGGATGGCCCCCGGCTCCAACATCGGTGCCGATTGCGCCATCTTCGAGGCAACGCACGGCTCCGCGCCCGATATCGCTGGCCAGGATATCGCCAACCCCACGGCCGAGATCCTTTCTGCTGCGATGATGCTCGATCACCTGGGCGAGAACGACGCTGCTAATCGCATTCGCGCCGCCGTATCTGCCACGCTCGACGAGGGCGAGCAGGTTACCGGTGACGTGCGTCGTGCCCAGACCGGCTCCGTCGAGGGGGCCGTGGGCACGCAGGCCTTTGCCGATGCCGTTATCGCGCACCTGGCCTAAGGCATGCGTGCTGCAAACGCCTAAATAGTACTTAAGTGTTTGCGTATAACCTGAGAATCAATACGCCCGGCGCTCTGTCGGGCGTATTCTATTGAGGACTATGTTTCCTAACAAGGAGTAACCGATATGGGTCTGATTCAAAAGAAGGACGAGAAGGACGAGATCGACGGCATCCAGATCATCGAGCGCGGCGAAGGCCCCGACGGTGACGAGGACGAGAAGATCGACCTGGTCGCCGGTACGTCTGCCGAGCACATTGCTGCCGGTACGACGGCCGAGGAGGAGGACGCCCGTCTGGAGGCTCAGATTGCCGCGGATGCCGCTGACGAGAATCTGATGCCCGAGGCCCAGGATGAGGACGACGATATCCTGGGTTCCGATGAAGACGATCGCGTATCCAAGCACAAGAAGACGATGATCGCCGCCTTTGTGGTTGCCGTCGTGATCGCTGCGGTGGTCGGCTTCTTTATTGGCAATGGCGGCTTTGGCGGCAAGGGTGTCGGCTCGGCGACCCTGACCGAGGACCAGCTCGATTCGACCGTGGCAAGCTATAGCTACAACGGCAAGAAGAGCGATATCACCGCGCGCGAGGCCATCGAGAGCCAGTACAGCCTCGATACCGTCAAGGATAGTGATGGCAACTACACCGCTCCTTCTGCCGACGTCATCCTGTCCTACGTGCGCAACAAGATCCTGCTCGATGCCGCCGAGGACGAGGGCATTACCGTCTCTTCCAAGGAGATGAAGAAGTACGCCGAGGATTCCATCGGCACTTCTGACTACAAGACCATGGCCACGCAGTATGGCGTGTCCAAGGACCAGGCCAAGCAGATCGTCCGCCAGTCCGCGACGCTGCAGAAGCTCTACAAGAAGAAGGTGGGCGATAGCTCCGCAAGCATGCCGACCGCCCCGACCGAGCCTTCTGACGGCAACGAGGAGACCGCGAGCAAGGATTACGCCGACTACATCATCAACCTTGCCGGCGATGAGTGGGATAGCTCAAAGGGCACTTGGAAGGACGAGAACGGCACCTACGCTAAGGCCTTTGCCGACGATGCCTTTACGGCCGATAGCGCTACCTATAAGCAGGCCATGACCGCCTACTACACTGCTTACCAGCAGTACTCTTCGCAGGCTTCGAGCGCCAGCTCCAAGTGGACCGAGTATGCTAACGGCCTCTACGCCAAGGCCAACATCAGCATCTACGGCCTGTTTGCGTAAAGAGTCGCACGGCTCATCGAGCATCTAGCCGATAGACAGCAGAAAGTCCGCCAGTACGGAAGTCGTTCTGGCGGACTTTTTGCGTTGAGGCGTGATTGGTGGCTTAATTATGGCTATTCATCTTTAAGTCCAAAAAGGCTATCGGCTTCATCGTCGGATATATATTCCAGTACATCGCCCGGTTGGCAATCGAGTGCCCGGCATATCGCGTCAAGAGTTGAAAAACGCACGGCAGAAACCTTGCCAGTCTTTATGCGCGACATATTGACTTGGGAGATGCCCACGCGTTCCGCAAGTTCTTTGGATGAGATCTTGCGTTCGGCGAGCATGCGGTCGAGCCGCAGAATGATCATGGATTCCCCCTAGAGCAACTCGTCATCTTGTTTTTGCAGGATACACCCGTAGCGGAAGATGCTGGCAATCAGGATAATAATCAGGCCTGCAAAGAGCATAGAGGGCTCGAACAGCTGGCCGCCGAAGGCATCTGTAAAGCTGCCGCCAAATCCCGAAAGCATCAATCCCGTGACTATGGCACCAAGGAGTCTCACGGCAGCGCCGCCGATAAGGAACAAAAGCCCAACTCGATGTAGCATACGGCTGCATTCAAGGTCAAAGGGCCTGCCCGCCTTTTCAATGATGGAGAAAAGCTTGTATGCGCTCAGTGCGATAGCGAGCGCGAGGAATGTCATCATGACGCTCCCCATGGCGGTGTGACCGTCGTGCGCGATGAGCATAAGTGGGGTCTGTGCATTGGCACCGACGAGAGCGAGGCACGGTCCTTCGCCGGCTTGAAGTTCTACGGATTGGAGACAGAATCCTTGGGAGAGACTGGGCAATATGAGTAGAAGGTCGATTGCAATGACTGCGAAGAGTCCCAGAGCGAGTGCCGCAGTGGCGCAGATTGTGGCCCATTTGCAGATGCGGGTGAGCCTCCTCAGCTCGGCTATTGTCTGTTCGCGACCGATGGCTTCATTCGATGTGGATGCGTTCCGGCGGATCATAGCCCCTCCAACCAATCTCTTGGATGATACTTGTATCTTATATCATAATTAATGACAAACGATAAATAATTACGAATACTGACTAAGTAATGATTGAAAACGATTAGCATGAACTATTAGCTCGTTTTGAGTGTCGGAGTTCGGCGCGCGGGGGATGAGGACAAATGTCAAAACTTCCCGTGATCGCGCAAGCGCTCCATTGTGTTTCCCTAATTCATCTGGGAAAACAACTGCAAACGATTGCAAGTAACCGGTGAGCGGTCGAAAACTACCGTTCACCGATAATCTCAAAACTGGTTCTAACTGGTATTAAGTCAAAAAGACCAATTCACACATCTTCACAATGACCTGCAATTTTTCTTCACGCTATTTTTAGCCGCCCTGCGTTGTTTAGACGCAGGAAAAGATCCGATCTTTTGCCAAAGCATTTCGAAACGGTTTCAAAACCGCAGGTAAAAGTGTTAACGACCGGTAAACGGTCGATTTATCACCGTGAACGGTGCAAAAACGTTTTACCGTATGAATCAACGGAAGCGGCCTCTTCTGGGGTGATATAGTGACAACAACACGTCACGTGGTTACTACCAGTTTAGAAACCACTGGTCTTTAAAGAACGCTTTCCAAGAAGCTTTAAGGGCGAGCGCCCGCTGGCTTCCGAAAATCATCGGACTCAGATTGTACACACCTTCGGAAGGGAAATTTGAATGGTTGGCTTTATTCTTACCGGTCATGGACAGTTCGCACCCGGCCTTGCAAGCGCTATCGCTATGGTTGCCGGCGACCAGCCCGCTTTTACCGTCGTTCCTTTTGAGGGCGACCAGGCTGCTTCCTACGGTGAGGATCTCCGCGCCGCTATTACCGCCATGCGCGAGGAGTGCGATGGCGTGCTCGTCTTTACCGACCTGCTTGGTGGCACCCCGTTCAACCAGTCGATGATGATTGCCCAGGATGTCGACAATGTCGAGGTTCTGACCGGCACTAACCTTCCCATGGTTATTGAGCTTCTGTTCCTCCGCGGCAACGCCACGCTCGCCGAGCTTGGCGAGCAGGCCGTGACCGTTGGCCAGACGGGCATCACCGCCCAGACGGTCGCATCCGTTGCCGGCTCCGAGGAAGAGGATATCTTCGGCGACGAGGACGGCATCTAATGGCCGATTTCGGAGCCAACGTCCTGAGCTCCTCGGTCGCCCTTTTAGGCCTGCTCGCCATCATGGGCTTGATTTACACCATCTGGTCGCAAATCAACATGAAGAAGAAGCAAAAGTACTTCAAGGAGCTGCACACCGAGCTCAAGCCGGGTCAGGAGGTTCTTTTCGCCGGCGGTATCTACGGAACCGTCAAAGGCATCGAAGGCGAGAAGGTCCAGATCAAAGTCCGATCCGGAGCCGTCGTAGATGTTTCGCGTTACGCGATTCAGGAGATCAAGTAACTGTCGTCAGCAAATAACGAAAGGAAGCTGATCAACATGGCAGAACCCAACATTCTTCTTACCCGCATCGATAACCGACTGGTTCATGGTCAGGTTGCCACTCAGTGGAACTCCACTCTGGGCTCCAACCTCATCCTCGTCGCCAACGACGACGTGGCGACCAACACCATGCGCCAGAACCTCATGAAGATGGCCGCTCCCGCCGGCGTCGCTACGCGTTTCTTCTCTCTGCAGAAGACCATCGACGTCATTGGCAAGGCGAGCCCGCGCCAGAAGATCTTCATCGTGGCCGAAACACCGGAAGACGTGCTTACGCTCGTCAAGGGCGGTGTGCCTATAAAGAAGGTAAACATCGGCAACATGCACATGTCGGAAGGAAAGCGCCAAGTCGCCACCTCCGTCGCAGTTAACGACGAGGATGTCGCTGCGTTTAAAGAGCTGCAGGAATTGGGGGTGGAGTTGGAGATCAGGCGCGTTCCGAGCACGCCTGTTGAGGACACGAGCAAGCTCTTCTCGTAATCCTCGTGATCCACGTTGTCAGGAGTGAAACCCTGACGTTCTGTACGTGAAATCCAAAGTGCGTACATACATTTTGAAAGGAGGAGCAAGATGGAATACTCGATCATCCAGATCGCTCTGGTCTTCGTCGTCACGTTCATCGCGGCAATCGACCAGTTTGACTTCCTCGAGTCTCTCTATCAGCCCATCGTCACCGGCGCCGTCATCGGTCTTATCCTTGGCGACCTCAACACCGGTCTTCTCGTGGGTGGTACCTATCAGCTCATGACGATCGGCAACATGCCGATCGGAGGCGCTCAGCCGCCTAACGCCGTCATCGGCGGCATCATGGCAGCCATTCTCGCTATCGCCACGGGCCTCGAGCCCAACGCGGCAGTCGGCCTCGCCATTCCGTTCGCTCTGCTTGGCCAGCTTGGCGTTACCCTGGTCTTCACGCTTATGTCCCCGCTTATGTCCACGGCCGATAACATGGCTCACAACGCGGACACCAAGGGCATCGAGCGCCTGAACTACTTCGCCATGGCTCTGCTCGGTCTGATCTTCGCTGTCGTCGTCACCCTGTTCTTCATCGCTGGCGCTACCATCGGTCAGACCATCGCTTCTGCCATCCCGACTTGGCTGCAGACCGGTCTCTCCGCTGCAGGCGGCATGATGCGCTTCGTCGGCTTCGCCGTCCTGCTCAAGGTTATGATGAACCGCGATATGTGGGGCTTCTTCCTCATGGGCTTTGGCCTCGCGCTCATCACTGTTGCCAACGATTCGCTGGCAACCCCTGCTCTGCTCATCCTCGCTCTCATCGGCTTCGGCATCGCTTTCTGGGACTTCCAGCAGCAGACCGAGCTGAAGGGTGCAGCTGTTTCTGACGGAGGTGACTTCGAAGATGGCATCTAATGAGTATGTGATCCCGGAGCACTACGAGGATCTCACTCCTGCTCCGCAGCTCGACCAGAAGACCCTCAACAAGATGGCTTGGCGCTCCTGCTTCCTGCAGGCATCGTTCAACTACGAGCGCATGCAGGCCGCTGGCTGGCTTTACTCCATCATCCCCGGTCTGGAGAAGATCCACACCAACAAGAACGACCTCGCGGCTTCCATGAGCCACAACCTGGAGTTCTTCAACACCCACCCGTTCCTCGTCACCTTTGTTATGGGCATCGTGCTTTCGCTCGAGCAGAACAAGGTTGACATCCCCACGATCCGCGCCGTCCGCGTCGCCGCAATGGGCCCGCTCGGTGGTATCGGTGACGCCCTGTTCTGGCTGACGCTCGTGCCTATCACGGCCGGCATCACCTCCAACATGGCCATCAACGGCAACGCCGCTGCACCGATCATCTTCCTGGTGATCTTCAACGTCGTCCAGTTCGCTCTGCGCTTCTGGCTCATGAACTGGTCCTACAAGCTTGGCACCAGCGCTATTGACGCTCTGACCGCCAACATGCAGGCCTTCACGCGTGCCGCTTCCATCATGGGCGTCTTCGTCGTCGGTTGCCTGGTCGTCACCATGGGTGGCACCCAGATCAACCTCCAGATCCCCAACGGCACCACCCGTGGCCTCTCCGCTACTACCGTGATCGTCTCCGAGAAGGAGGCCGAGAACTTCACCGGTATGGAGGGTATCGATACCGAGACCGCTGAGGCCGGTACCATCGCCATGACCGATGAGGACGGCAACGCCCTCACCGCTTCCGATGCCGACGGCAACGCTGTCGAGTGCGGCGTCACCGATCTGGGCAACGGCATGGAGTCCGTTACCTACGGCACCGTTACCGAGGATCCGGTCAACTTCTCTGTTGCCGACACCCTCAACACCATCGTCCCGAAGCTCGTCCCGCTTATGCTTACGCTGCTGCTTTACTACATGTTCGCTAAGCACAGCTGGACCCCGACCAAGGGCATTCTCCTGCTCTTCGTCCTTGGCATCCTGGGCGCTGGCCCGCTTGGTCTCTGGCCGAGCATCTGGTAAGGCTCTAGCTTGAGGGGTGTGTCCCTACGCGGCTCACACCCCGACCCCTTAAGCCATGTGTATGTTAAAAGCCGCGTGCTCGAAAGAGCGCGCGGCTTTTGTTTTCTTGTTGATTCGGGTGTGGCAGACAGATAATGCATAACACCCTAGGTAGTTAGCCGAATTCGAGCAAAAGGGAGGATAGGATGGCGATCGGAGCGCGTAAGCAACCGCTGTACGATCAGCTGGTCGATATTCTGACCGAAAAGATTGACCATGAATATCGCGCCGGTGACATGATTCCTTCCGAGCGCGAACTTTCGGAGCGCTATGGTCTCTCGCGCACTACGGTACGCCTGGCTCTGCAGGAACTGGAGCGTTTAGGACTGGTGGTTCGGCAGCACGGTCGCGGTACCTTTGTGACCGACCGTTCGGCAAAGGCAACCAATCTTATGCAGTCCTACAGCTTTACCGAGCAGATGCGCGCGATGGGTCGCGACCCCGAGACCACGATTCTCGATTTTTGCGAGATGGAGGCCGATAAGAATCTGGCTGAGCATATGGGATTGCGTATCGGTGATCGCATTTTTAAGCTCAAGCGTCTTCGTTCTGCCGACAACATGCCCATGATGGTCGAACGCAGCTATCTACCGGTTCGTCAATTTCTATCCCTAAAGCGACCACTGCTAGAGCGTAAGCCGCTTTACGATGTGATTGAGCAAGACTTTCAGCAAAAGATACGCGTGGCCGAAGAGGAGTTCTATGCGAGCATAGCCCGTCCCACCGATGCTCACCTTTTGGGAATTGTCGAGGGCTCGCCTGTGCTCGACTTGGTCAGGACTACGTATAACGAGTCAAACGAGGTTGTGGAGTATACACTCTCGGTTGCTCGTGCCGATCAGTTTAAATACAAGGTTTACCACCAGCGCAGCAACTAGTGTTTGCATCGTTTCCATATGGTGATTCTTTGCATTTAACTGGTTACTACCAGATAACCAACCGAAGTGTATAATTGCACGTCAGAGGATTACTTCTAGAGAGAGGTATTAGAAATGTTCGAGAAGAGTGTCGAGGAGCTCACCGAGCTCGGCGCCCAGATCACCACGGCCGAGATTGCTCAGCAGCCCGAGCTTTGGCGCGATACGCTCAATATCTATCGCGAGAACAAGGAGGCCATCGAGGCCTTCCTGGCCGAGGCTCGCGCTATGGGCGAGGGTCGTCTGTCCGTTGTCTTCACCGGTGCCGGTACGTCCGACTACGTTGGCGATACCTGCGCCCCGTACCTGCGTCACGCTGGCAACACTGATCTCTACGACTTTAAGCCCATCGCCACGACCGACATCGTGAGCGCCCCGCGCGACTTCCTGCGCGCCGAGGATCCCACGCTCGTGGTTTCCTTTGCCCGCTCTGGCAACAGCCCCGAGAGCCTTGCCGCCGTTGCCGTTGCCAAGGAGCTCGTCCACAACGTCAAGTTCCTCAACATCACCTGCGCTCCCGAGGGCAAGCTTGCCGTCGAGTCTGCCGATGATCCCAATGCGCTGACGCTGCTCATTCCGCGCGCCAACGACAAGGGCTTCGCCATGACCGGTTCTTATTCCTGCATGACCCTGCTCTCCACCCTTATTTTCGACACTGCCTCTGACGAGCAGAAGGCCGAGTGGGTCGAGACGATTGCCAAGATGGGCGAGGAGGTCATCTCCCGTGAGCCTGAGATCGCCGATTACCTGGCTGGCGATTTCAACCGCGTGACCTACTTGGGTTCTGGCTCCTTCGGTGGCCTTGCTCAGGAGAGCCAGCTCAAGATCCTCGAGCTCGCTCACGGTCTGGTCGCTACTTCCTACGACACCTCCATGGGCTATCGTCACGGACCTAAGTCCTTCGTCGACGATAAGACGCTCGTCTTTGTGTTCGTCAACAACGACGCCTACACCCGTCAGTACGACATCGACATCCTCAACGAGATCGGTGGCGACAAGATCGCTCAGCACACTGTCGCCGTTCAGCAGGAAGGTGCCACCGTCTACGAGGGCGAGTCCTTCACCTTTAAGGGCTACGAGGCGCTTCCCGAGGGCTACCTTGCTCTGCCGTTCGTGATGTTTGCCCAGGCTATCAGCCTGCTCAACTCCGTCCGCGTGGGCAACACGCCCGATACGCCGAGCCCCACCGGCACGGTCAACCGCGTGGTTAAGGGCGTGACGATTCACCCCTTCACCGCTTAATCGCGTCCCCCTGTAAGGGCGCCCGTCCGCTCATAACGGCGGGCGGGCGCTTTTTGTTTTACGTGAGCTGGGTATAAGCATTACCACAGTCAACTGCTTTAGAAGCGAGGAGTGCATATGAGCACGTACGCAATTAAGGCTGACAAGTTCTTCTTGCCGGCAGGCCCGCAACTGGGCGGCTATCTTATGGTCGAGGATGGCGTTTTTGGCGCCTGGCAGGCCGACGAGCCCTCTTGCGAGATTAAGGACTACACGGGATCGTGGATCGCACCGGGTATGGTCGATACTCACATCCATGGCTTCTACAACCACTCAACTACCGATAACGATCCCGAGGGCATCGATATCAGCTCAACCGAGCTCGCCCGTCGCGGTACCACCAGCTGGCTGCCCACGACGTTCACCGATGGCGTCGAACAGATCAAGGACGCCTGCGCTGCTATCGCCAAGGCGGACGAGGGCCGCGGCCCCGACTTCTGCGGTGCCCGCATTCAGGGCATCTACCTGGAGGGCCCCTTCTTTACCATGAAGCACGTGGGCGCGCAGAACCCCGCTTACCTGATTGACCCCTCCGAGGAGGTTTTCGACCAGTGGCAGGAGGCTGCGGGCGGTCGCATCGTTAAGAGCGCCATGGCCGCCGAGCGCGACGGTGCCGCTGCTTATGCGGCTGCTCTGAACGCCAAGGGCGTGGTGACCAGCATCGGTCACTCCGACGCCACCTACGATGAGTGCATCGCCGCTATCAATGCCGGTGCCAGCTGCTTTACGCATACCTATAACGGCCAGCGCGGTCTGCATCACCGTGAGCCCGGTGTCGTGGGTGCTGCCATGTCTACGCCCGAGACCTACGCCGAGATCATCTGTGACGGCAAGCACGTAAACCCTGCCGCCATCAAGGCGCTGCTGCAGGCAAAGGGCTGGCAGCACACGGTACTCATCACCGACTGCCTGGGTTGCGGCGGCATGCCCGAGGGCAGCTACACCAGTGGTGGCATGGACGTCATCATGAAGGACAACCTGTGCTGGCTCGCCGACGGCAAGAGCATTGCCGGCTCGGTGCTCACGCTTGCCCAGGGCGTCAAGAACATCGTCGACTGGGGCATCGCCAGCGCCGATATCGCCATTCGCATGGCAACTGAGGTGCCGGCACGCTCCGCGCACATCGAGGATAAGTGCGGCAGCATCATGCCGGGTCGCGACGCCGACTTTGTCGTGTTCGACCATGAGCTCACCCTCGTCGAGACGTATGTTGGCGGCCAGAGCGTCGGCAACGCCTTTACCGAGTAACGATAGAAAAAGACGGCGGGCCCGAATCTGCTCGGACCCGCCGTATGGGTTAAACGCTCAAAAGCACCTTAACAGTTACAGCTTGTTAGCGATCTTCTTTGCCGTGCGCTTGACGCCGGCCACAAGACCCCCCGCGGGATGCTCCTTTTCGTATGCTAGACGCTTCTCGCGCTTGGCGTACTCTTCGACGATGATGTCGCCATACTCGTCTTCGATCTTGTCGAAGAAGTCGACGGCGCCCTTAATTTCCTCAGCGGTCGGGTGTCCCTTCTGGACGCCGCCGGTAATCTTGAACGGACCCCACGTGTCAAATCCGGGGCAGCCGTAGACACCCATAAAGATGGCCTGCCTCATGCGGCAGATGCCATCGATATCCTTGCCGTACCACTTGTTTTTACCACCGTAGGTCATAAGGCCAAACACCTTGTCCTGCGGCTGCAGCACGTTCGTGAGCACGCGCGCCATATCTTTGTCGATCTCGGAGTAATAAATGCCCGTGGCGACGCCGATCAGATGGTATTCGTGCAGGTCGGGGTACTCGTTTTTACCGAGTGACTTCACGTCGAGGGTATCGATTTCGGGGTGCGCCTCGACGATGGCGTCCACGAGCTTTTTCGTATTGCCGTGGTGGCGTGAGGCATAAAGGATGATGGTTCGCATAAGAAGGCCTTTCAGCTGTAATTGCATCAATGTCTGTATGGTACCCCGTTGCATGCCTGGGAAACCGGACGCATCGATGAACGTGCGGGTTTGTCCTTTGGTCAAGGCCGAGACGGGTTCTTGCGAGCAAAAAGCAGTTGTTCGAAAGGATGGACAATGGAATACGCTCTCTCCAACGATTCGATTTCTATCAAGGTCTCCACGGCCGGCGGCTCGTTTACCTCGATTGAGGCTGGAGGTCGCGAGTACTTGTGGCAGGGCGATCCCGCCGTGTGGTCCGGCCAGGCACCGATTTGCTTCCCGATTTGCGGAGGTTTGCGCGATAACAGCGCCATGACGTTTGCCGGACATCATGTGAAGCTCGCCCGCCACGGCTTTGCGCGCAAGCAGGAGTGGAAGCTGTTGAGCCAAAGCACAAACGAGCTGGCTATGTGCCTGGCATCCGAGGATAACGCCGCGCTGCTGAGCGATTATCCGTATCCGTTTAAACTTGTCGCCCGCTATACGCTCGAGGACGCCGCCGTGCGTGTCTCCTATGAGGTTACCAACGAGGGCACCGAGGACATGCCTTTCTTTATCGGTGGACACCCCGGCTTTAGGTGTCCGCTCGACGAGGGTGAGTCCTATACGGACTACGAGTTGCGTTTTGAGAAAGACGAGGCTGCGGAGCTCTGCACCGCCGTTCCCTCGACCGGATTGATTGATGTGGGCAGGCGCTCCAAGAACCCCATGGTGGGAAAGACGCTGCCTTTGTCGCATGAGCTCTTCGATTTTGCGGAGACCATCTTTGACGTGCTCGAGAGCCGTCAGGTCACGCTTTCCAAAAAGGGCGAGGACAAGGGCGTTCGCCTGAGCTTTGAGGGCTTCCCGTACCTCATTGTGTGGAGCAAGCCCGAGGGTGATTTTGTGGCAGTTGAACCCTGGGGCGGCCTCTCGACCTGTTCCGATGAGGATGACGTGCTTGAGCACAAGCGCGGCTGCCTTATCGCCAAGCCCAAAGAAACCATCGTGCGCTCGTTCACAATCGAGATTCTGTAGTCGCATGTAGCCAATTCGTTTTGCAAGGCATAAGGAGCCTGCGAGATAAGGAGCTAGAAATGATCCTCACCGTTACGATGAACCCGTCCGTCGATACGCGCTATCAGCTCGATGAGCTCATTATCGACGACGTCAACCGCGTGACGCCCGAAAAGACCGCCGGCGGTAAGGGCCTCAACGTGGCCCGCGTCCTGGGCCAGCTGGGCGACGATGTCGTGGCAACCGGCCTGCTTGGTGGTCATATGGGCGCCTATATGGCCGAGCTCATGGATGCCAACGGCATTAAGAATGATTTTGTGCCCATCAAGGGCGAGACCCGCATCTGCCTCAATATCCTTCATGCTGGCAACCAGACCGAGTTGCTCGAGAGCGGCCCGACGATTGCCCCCGAGGAGCTCGATGCCTTTACCGCCAAGTTCGCCGAGCTTGCGAGCAAGGCCGATGTCGTTACCATCTCGGGTTCGCTGCCCCGCGGCGTCGAGGCGGACTACTATGCCAAGATCACGGGCATTGCCGAGAACGCCGGCGCCAAGGTGCTGCTCGATACCTCGGGTGCCTCGCTCGAGGCTGCGCTCAAGTCCGAGGTCAAGCCTGAGCTGGTTAAGCCTAACCTGACCGAAATTAACGGCCTTCTGGGCACGAGCTTTACCACCGACGATGTGGACGAGCTCCGTTCCGCGCTCGCCTCTGACGCCCGCTTCTCCGATATCCCCTGGGTCGTCGTATCCATGGGCGCTGCCGGCTCAGTTGGCTTCCACAATGGCCGTGCGTTCCGCGCCAAGACCCCCGATATCCCCGCCGTTAACGCTACGGGCTCTGGCGATTCGACCATTGCCGGCTTCGCACATGCGATTGCTGCCGGCGCCGACGACGAGACGGTGCTGCGTACCGCCAACACCTGCGGCAAGCTCAATGCCATGGATCCCATGACTGGCCACTTGGTTATGGATCGTTGGGACGAGGTTTACAACGGCGTTGTCGTGACCGAGCTGTAGGAGCTTGTGCTGCGCCCCCGGCATCGGTTGCTAGCTCATGTCGACGACAAGTGCAGTAGCATTATGCCGGGGCGCGACGCCGACACTGTCGTGTTCAATCCCGACCTTACCCTGGTCGAGACGCATGTGGGTGGCAACAGCGTCGGTAATGCGTTTGCCGAGTAGCCGCCAAAGAAACGATCCGAGAGGGGATTTAGATGATTTACGGTGCATTGGGCGATATCGAGGAGTACCGTGGAATGCTCAAGGGCCTCGACGTGCTGATCGACTGGCTCGAGGAGAACGATCCGGCGAAGCTCGAGGTCGGCAGCCATCCGATTCTGGGCGACAAGGTCTTTGCGAACGTCATGGCTCCCACGACGCGTCCCGAAGCCGAGGCTCACTATGAGACGCATCAGCGCTATCACGACCTGCAGATCGACGTCGAGGGTCGCGAGGCCTTTAAGGTTGCCACGGGCAGCCTGACGCTGGTTCAGGAGTTTGACGAGAAGGACGACTACGATCTGGTCGATTCCGACGCCTCGATCGCCGGCGATCTTGCTGACGACAAGTTTGCGCTGTTTGTTGCCGGCGAGCCTCACATGCCCACGCTCGAGTTCCAGGGCGATGGCGCGCAGCCGGTCAAGAAGATTTGCTTTAAGCTGCTTGCAGATGCTTACTGGGAGGAGTAGCGCGCTGCTCGGCTGAGCTGTTCGTGTTGCGAGCGTTATCCCTTGGGGGAGCTCGCTTGGGCCCCGCTGAACGCGGTTCCTTTGGGGATTGCGGTTGGCGGGGCTTTTGTTGAGTAGGAGAGTTTCCGGCGGCGTTGTGCTTGGATTGGCGGAAGCGCGCCCGAAATCAGCAACAAAAAAGCCGCCCGAAGGCGGCTATCTTGTGCAATGGAGCCAGCGACCGGGCTCGAACCGGTGACCCCCGCTTTACGAGAGCGGTGCTCTACCAACTGAGCTACGCTGGCGGCCATGTGATGGCGCAACTGAGGCGTCAACGGCTGTCTATGATACGGGACATCGCAAATCCGCGCAAGTGTTCTGACGGCTTTTCTCACTTTAAATGCACTAATATTGGAGACGCGATGTCTTGCTCTTACGGGTCTCAAACAGAATGGGGCAGCGATGACTCAACCCAAGATTCTTCTCGCACGCATCGACGACCGTTTCATTTACGGACAAGACGTTGAGCTGTGGAACGAAGCCGTGGGTTCCAACCTTGTCCTAATCGTCAACGATGAGATCGCGGCAGATTCGCGCCAATGGGCACCCATGAGGGTGGCGGCGCCAGAAGGCGTTTGGACGCGGTTTTTCTCGGTGCAAAGGACCATCGACGTCATTCATACCGCAACGCCTCGCCAATTGATTCTGATCATGGTGGCCTCACCCTCCGATGCGCTCGCGCTGGTTAAGGGCGGTGTGCCGATCACCAAGATCAGCATTGGTCATATGCAGGCAGGGGAGGGCAAGCGTCCCGCAACGCCCGCAGTTGCCGTAGACGACACAGACGTCGCTGTTCTCAGAGAGCTGCAAAAGCTCGGCATAGAACTAGAAATCCGCTATCTCCCCAGTTCCGCCCCCGACCCCATCGGCAATCTGTTCAACTGATCCCTTGGGGACGGAGGAAAACGGATCATTTTGCCTTCGTAGGGGATCTGTGTGGCGCTGTCCGCCAAAACTATGCCGGTTTACTACGATGAATTGCTTATCGCCGAGCATGCCAAATTTGCAGAGAATAAAACCGCAGGTAGACGAGTTGCTAATTTTTTATAAACCAGCGCGTGGTCGGACATAGTGGGTTCATCGTAGTAATTCGGCATAGTTTTGTTATGTCACCAATTCGGTGGCATCGAAAAGAAGGATTTAGGCATGAAGCAGCGCCCGTCGGCGGTGGTGCCGGCGGGCGCTGCTGTGCGAGATGTCGCGTTGTGGGCCTAGTGCCTCATAAAGTGGTATTCGATCATATTGCTGTAGGGGTGACCCGGACCCACAATGCCCTGCGGGAACAGCGGCTGGTGCGGCGTGTCGGGGTACATCTCGGCCTCGAGGGCAAAGCCGGCGCCCCAGCCATAGTTGGCATCGTCCTTGGCGTGCTCGTCGCCCAGCCAGTTGCCGGTGTAGAGTTGCACGCCCGGGGCGGTGGTGTAGTAGTCCAGCTCACGACCGGTCCACATCTCCTCGACATGTAGGGCGCGACGCAGGTTGCGGCCGTACTGATAGCCATCGATGCACAGGCAGTGATCGTAGCCACGGGCCTGCTTAATCTGCGGGTCGTCGGCCTCCATGCCGGGTGCGACGGGGCGCAGCTCGCGAAAGTCAAACGGTGTTCCCTCGACCGGAGCGATTTCGCCGGTGGGGATGTTCTGCTCGTTAATGGGCAAGTAGTGGGCAGCGTTGGCGATAAAGAAGTGCTCACAGTCCATGCCGGCGTTATGGCCGGCAAGGTTAAAGTACGTGTGGTTGGTCATGGACACGTAGGTGGCGCGGTCGCTCTCGCAACCATACTCGATGCGGAAGACGCCGGTGCGCGTAACGGTAAACATAGCCGTAAAGGTTCGGTTGCCGGGCAGGCCCAGCTCGCCATCCTTAAGCGAGGTGGTCATGCGCACGGCGTTGTGAGTCTCGTCGAGCTCAACGTCCCATACGCGCTTGTGCAGACCATGCTCAAGATCGCTGTGCAGGTTGTTGACGCCTTCGTTGGCCGGCATGTGCCAGTCCGTGCCGTCGATGGTGATCGTGGCGCCCGCGGTGCGGTTTGCCACGGGGCCGATGGTCGCGCCAAAGCAGGCGGGGTTGTCAAAGTAATCCTCGAGCTTATCGAAGCCCAGCACCACATCGCGCACGTTGCCGGGAATATCGGGCACATCGATACCCAGCACGGTGGCGCCATAGTCCATAATGCGAACGCAGATCTCGGGCCCGTTGAGGGTGTAACGATGAACGGAGGTGCCGCACGGCGCGGTGCCGAAAAGCTCGGAAGTGATCATTTGGTTCCTAACATCGAGGTATTTCGGACAAACTGTAGCGCGAACAGGAGAGATTATCACTACACCCCACTAAAGCAGGGGGTATTTTTCTCAAAAAAGTGATGATTGGAGCTGTGCGGGCGTTCATTTTTGATGCGCACGAGTCTGATACAATTTGTTCGTTACTGTTTGAATGATATGCGCGCAAAGAACGGCGAGGATTCATCGTGATTAAGGCAGAGCGACAGGATAAGGTTCGTCAGCTGCTCGAGGAACAGGGCACGGTCTCGGTCAAGGAGATCTCGGACGCACTGGGCGTCTCGGATATGACGATCCGCCGCGATCTTGAGGAGCTTGCGAGCCTAGGTGAGATTGAGCGCGTGCACGGTGGAGCCCGTAGCGCGCAGGGCCGTCCACATGCTATGTTGCGCCACGAGTATTCGCACAGCGAAAAGCGTACCAAGCATGCCGAGGAAAAGCTGCAGATCGCGCGCCGCGCCGTTGAGCTCATCGAGGAGGGCTCGACCATCTTTTTGGGTACGGGCACCACGGTTGAGCAGATGGCCTCGATGCTGCCGGCGTTTCGCCTGCGCATCGTGACCAATTCGCTTTCGGTGTTTAACTTGCTTGAGGCGCGCGAAGACTGCGACCTGTGCCTCGTGGGCGGCATGTACCGTCGCCGCACCGCCGCTTTTGTGGGACCAACGGCCGAGGATACCCTGCGTGCGTTGGGCATCGACGCGGCGTTTATCGGCGCCAACGGCATTCTGGATGGCGACGTATCTACGTCCAATATGGACGAGGGCCGTATCCAGCAGCTCGCCTTTAGCAAGGCAGACTCGCGCTACTTGATCGCCGATTCAAGCAAGATCGGCAAGCGCGACTTCTACACCTTCTGCCGCCTGGACAGCTTGGACGCCGTGGTGTGCGAGCCGGGCATCGCCGCCGAGAATCGCGCCGCCATCGAGGAACACACGCAGGTCATCTGCTAGCTTAGGTATTACAGATCTAGACATTTCGAACCGGGTGCCCCCGTTCATCTCAATTTGTAACAATTGGGGCCAAAAATCTCTGCTAGATGTTACAGATCGAGACAAATGGCCTGCTCGGGCCGAGCCAAAACAAAAAGGCCGCATGCGAACCCGTGGAGGAATTCGCATGCGGCCGACAGGGGGTATGCGGCTTGAATTAGGCCATAAGCAGGCCGGTCTCCGCGACGTTCTTGTACCAGTACGCGCTCGCCTTGGGATAGCGCTTCTGGGTCTCAAAGTCGATGTAGAACAGGCCGTAGCGCTTGTTATAGCCGTTGGTCCAGGAGAACTGGTCCTGCAGCGACCACACAAAGTAGCCGTCGACGTTCACGCCGCCGTCGATTGCCTTGAGGATCCACGCGAGATGCTGACGCATGTAGTCGATACGAGGGGCGTCGTCGATAAAGCCGTCCTCGAAGTCGTCCTTATAGCCCATGCCGTTCTCGGTGATGTAGATCTTCTTGTAGTTGGGGTAATCGTTCTTAATGCGGAGCAGCAGGTCGTAGAGGCCCTCGGGATAGATGATCCAGTCCCAATCGGTGGTGGGTACGCCTTCGCGCACGCATGACTCGCCCACGCCCTTGAGGAACCAGCGCGAGGAGCCCTTGTCGCCGGTGCCATTGTGGTTGATGTCGTTTTCGCCCTCGGCGGCACGCAAGAACTGGCACTTGTAGGTGTTGACGCCCAGGCAATCGTTGTAGGGGAGCGCGGCGGTCAGCGCGGCGATGTCCTCATCGCGAACGTCGAGCTCGCCGCCGGCGATATGGGCAAGCTTGGTCGCGGCTTCCATGGTGTCGGCTGCATAGTGGCCGCGGAAGGTGGCATCAAGCACCCAGCGGTTGTTGATGACGTCGGCCATGCGAGCTGCCTCGCAGTCAGCGGCGTTGTTGGGGTCGAGGGGATACTTGGGCTCCAGGTTCTGGACAATGCCGATCTCGCCCTCAAAGCCGCCTTCATGGAAGGCGACGACGGCCTTGGCGTGGGCCACCATCATGTTGTGCATGAGCTGGAAGGCCTTGTCCAGGCGATACTTCTCGCCGTGCGGCCAGTTGCCGACGATAAAGCTGCCCTCGGCGGTTGCGGGAATCTCGTTAAAGGTAAACCAGTGCTTGACCTCGGTGAACTCGGCAAAGCAGAACTTGGCGTACTCGACGAAGGCATCGATGGTCGTGCGCGTCAAGAAGCCCTCGCCGCCATCCTGGTAGAAGGCCTCGGGCGTGTCAAAGTGATCGAGCGTGACATAGGGGATAACGCCAGCTTTGTTGCAGGTGGCGAAAAGCTCGTGATAGAAAGTGACGCCCTCGGGGTTAATCTCGCCGGCGCCACTGGGGAAGATACGGCTCCAAGCGATGGAGACGCGAATTCCGTTAATGCCGAAGCGCTGGCACAGGTCGATATCGACCGGATACTTGTTGTAGAAATCGCTTGCGGGGTCGGGGGAGAAGCGACCCTGAGCAGCCAGGAAATCGTCCCAGGGCACTTTGCCCTTGCCGTGCGTACGGGTCTCGCCCTCAACCTGGTAAGCAGCGGTGGCGCCGCCAAACACAAAGCCGTCGGGGAACTGCATGGGGTTGGTCATGAGTCATCCTTTCTGTGGAATACGAATATGGAGAGGTGCCCGAACTGGGGATCCGGGCACCAACAGAGGGAGGAACTAGTCGAGGTTCTCGCGGAGCCACTTGATGGCGCCGGCGGGGTCGCGGGTTAGGTCGATATATTCCTTGCCGCGCGGGGCGAGCAGCTTAATGCCCAGACGATCGGTGTCGGCCTTCATGTCGTTGTAGTAGCTACGGACCTGCGGGGCAAGCACGATGACGTCGTACTGATCCATGATGGCAGTGTGCTGGCCATAGGCGCCTGCGGAGGAAGCGATGTTCTCTCCGGTCTGTGCGGCACCTTCCTTGATGGCGTTGGCGAGCATGGCAGAGGTGCCGGCGCCGGCGCACAGGACGAGGACCTTCAGGCCATCGACATCCTTCTTGGCGGATACTTCGGCGGCGGGCTCGGGCTGATCGGCGACAGGCTTGCTGTCGGCGACAGCGGTAGTCTGCTCGACAACGGGCGCAGAGGCGTTGGGGGCGATGACGGCAGCACCATCGGACTCAAGACCCAGCTCGGCGGCGCGCTCGGCCTCCTGGTCGCAGAGCAGCTTATCGTATGCCTTCAAGAACGGCAGGTAGATGATGGCGTCCAGCAAGATGATGATCGCGACAAATACCAGGGCAATAAGCTGGAAGTTCGTGGTGATGAAGATGCCGATGGGGGCAGGGGTAGCCCAAGGCACCACGAAGGAGAAGCCGTTCATGCCCACGTTATCGATAAAGAACTTGGCAACACTCACGTTGACGCAGCCGGCGGCAACAAAGGGGATGAGCATGTAGGGGTTAAGGATCATCGGCGCGCCAAAGAGCAGCGGTTCGTTGACGGCGAAGGCAACAGGAACGATCGAGGCCTTGCCGACGGCTTTGAGCTGCTTGGACTTCATAAAGAGAATCAGCAGAAGCGGCACGATGAACGTGGCGCCGGTGCCGCCGAACTCACCCACGAGCGACATGTTAAAGGTGAGGGAGTGGGCGGGGTGGCCGCCTGCCAGCAGAACCTGCAGGTTTTCGGCCTGGTTGGCAAGACGGATGGGGTCGATGCCCGGCTGGACGATCGAGGGGCCGTGGACGCCGATAAACCAGAAGAACGCGGTGGCTGCCTGGATAAGGATAAGGCCAGGATAGGTTTCTGCAGCGGTGAAGAGCGGGGAGAGCAGTTTGATAAGCAGCTCGGAGAACGGAACGCCCATGAGGTTGCGCACGACGACATCGATGATGCCGCAGATGATGACAGCACCGCCAAAGGGGATGATGTCGCGGAAGTTCTGAGCGATGGCGCCCGGGACCTCCTTGGGCAGCTTAATGGTCAGATCGCGCGAGACGCAGAATTTATAGACCCACACGGTAATGAACGCGGCGATATAGGCCGAGAACAAACCGCGCGTGCCCATGCTGGTGCAATCGAAGACCGAAAGTTCGGAGCCGTTGAACTTGGTGGTGAACTGCGTGACTGCGAGCAGCAGCATGCTGCACTGGGCGGCCACCATGGTGGAACCGTCGTTGAGCACTTTGCCGGCGGGCATACGACGGTTCATGGATGCCGTGAAGTTCTTGGCAGTGGTGCCGGCAACCATGATGCCCATGACGCCCATGGTGAAGTTGTAGAGCTTGTTGCACCAGTCGATGAGCGGCTGGGGCAGCGTGACGCCGACTACGCCGGGAAGGGTGGCAATGAGCAGAAAGATCGAAGAGGTGAGGACAATGGGCATGCACCCAAGGAATCCGTCCTTGATGGCCTGGAGGTATATGTTCCTCGAGATCTTCTCAAAGAACGGCTGATGCTTTTCGAGCATCTTTACGATGGCGTCCATAGAGCTCCTTTACTACTTGATGCGCGATGCATGTGGATGGAACTGGTCGTCGATGGATGGTCAGGACTGCCCGGAAGCCTTCCTGCTTAAGGAAGGCATTGCGAAATGACAACGTTGTCATTTCGTTAATGACAACGTAAGACATTTTTGGAAAAGCAACAAGGATTTACGGGTGAACGGTCGATATTGTCCGATAAACGGCTGATTTATCAGTCAGGCAGGTAGTGTATGCTAGAACGCAACAAACAAGCGATGCAAAACCGAGTGGAGAAGCAGTGGCAACGATGGACAAGAAAAACGTCTCGATGAACGATGTGGCGATTGCCGCGGGTGTTTCTCTCAAGACGGTGTCGCGCGTGATCAACGAGCCTGATAGCGTGCGAGAGTCGACACGCGATAGGGTCCATGCGGCCATGGAGGAGCTTGGGTTCCGGGCGAACTTTGCCGCGCGTTCACTCAAGTTGGGCCGTTACGGGTGCATCGGCGTGGTGCTGTTCCACTTGTCGGGCGGCGCCGTGGACATGATTGACGGTATCGCCGATGCCGCCGAAGAACGCGGCTTTGCTCTCACGATGATTAAGAAGCGCGCAGGGGAGAAGATGACCCTTGCCGATGCGGTACGTAGGATGTCGCAGCTTCCCGTCGACGGCATGATTTTCAACCTGCGCCAGATGGTCGATGACTTTGATACCTTTGAGGCACCGAAAGACCTCAAGACGGTGATTATCACACCGATGGAGCATCCTACCTGCTCCACCGTCAGTGACGACCAAGAGGGCGGCGCGCGTATGGCGTGCGAGTACTTCTTGGATCATGGTCACAAGAACGTGTATTTCGTTTCGG